>JBJEHP010000272.1:0-24964 GCA_051876145.1 Coriobacteriales bacterium
CATTGGTACCGCCGCCGCCGACACCGACGACCTTAATGACGGCCAGATGGTCGGCTCCTGTGTAATCGGGCATGTTGGTCCTTCCTACGTTCCTGCTGGAGACACATCATATGCAATGCGGGACTCTCAAGCTTTTGTTGCGTTTAAACTGCGTTGCATTGTACCCCAAGATGTTTTTAAACACTTGAAGTATACACTTCAACCCGCGGCAACATGGTACAGCGAAAAATTTTTGAGAACTTTTTCAGAAAGCCGCGATGCCGCTCAACAGGGGATTTGCCCTTGTGGCCTCTGCCCTACTGGCCGTCAGAGGAATCCCCCTCTTGCGAAGAGCCATCCGAGCTGTCCTGATCAGAAGATGCGGACGAAGACGTCGCGTCGAGCGTGCGGTACGTGGGGCTCGAGGGCACGCGGACGTTGATGTAGGAGATCTTGCCCGCGTACTGCGAGAGCAGCTCGTTGATGGCGGCCTCTTTGAGCTGGATGTTGCTCGAGTCGCCGAACGCGACCGTGATGCCGTTTTTCAGGTTCAAAGACGTCTTGATGGAGGATTCCGCGGAGATGCTCTGAATCTGGCTCTTCAAATCATCGCTGATGCCATCGAGGATGGCGAGTGCGTTCTTGATGCCGCCGTCGGTGCACTCCGAGCCGGAGACCGGCTGGGCGATGGAGTTCGACACGTCGATGATGCGCATGTCGTTGTTCCAGTCGTCTTCCGTCGCCGCCGACAGCCACGAGCAGTCCGTGGAGATGACCCAGGTCTGCTTGTCGTTGATGCGCACGACGGCGCCAGGGGTGCGCTCGGTGACGTCGATGACGATGGTGTCGGGCAGCGAGCGGTGGATGGTCGCGCTCTGCACCCAGGCATTGTCCTCGAGACGCTGCTTGATGCCCGCCGCGTCCAGGCGCAGCAGCGTGGAGTCCGCCGGGACCGCCGCGATTTCGGTGATCTCCTGGCTCGTCAGGTGCGAAACGCCGTTGATTTGCACGTTGTTGACGTGGAAGAGGTCCGAGCGGTACACGAAGATGCTGCCGAAGATGACGAGCAGGACCGCCGCCACGACGATGACGATACGCATGACGAACTTGCGGTAGTGGCTGCGGATGCGCTGCTCGCGCTCGCGTGCGCGGATATCGCCGACGCGGCGTCCGCTCGTGGAGGAAGATGAGTAACTCGAGCGCGAGCTGCCGCGCCCCGCGGCACGCGTGCTCGCCGCGGAATCGCGGCGCGACCTCGTGCTGCGCGATGACGACGCGTCGGACTTGCCGATGGACCCCGTCTTTCCCGCAACGGACTTGCGCTTGCCCTTGATGGGCTTGCTTGCACTGCCGCGCTGCCGGCGCGATGACGCGCCGCTGCTGCGCCTGTTCGATTGTGCGGTCCGCCTACTGCGGGAACCCGAGGAACCTGACCTCGGGCTTGAGTTCAATGCCATGTTCTTCCTTCACGCGATCGCGCACTTGATGGATGAGCTTGAGCACGTCGAGCGCCGTCGCCGAGCCCGTGTTGACGATAAAGTTAGCATGCTTTTCGGAGACCTGCGCTCCCCCGCATGTCGTTCCCTTAAGTCCACACGACTCGATGAGCTTGCCCACCGACGCGCCTTCGGGATTCTTGAAGACGCTGCCGCAGCTGGGGAGGCCGAGCGGCTGGTGCGCCTGGCGCCTGATGCGGCTCGATTCCATCTGCGAGCGCATGAGCGCCGTGTCCGCGGTGACGAGCCGAAGCGATGCCTCGAGGATGACCTCCCCCGCGGGAAGCGAGCTCTTGCGGTAGCCCCACTCGATGTCGTCGTGGCGACGCAGCTTGAGCCCCGCGCCCGGAACGTAGCTCGTGACCGAGCAGACGATGCTTCCAATCCAGGCATCCCTGCTGCCGGCGTTCATGAACAGCACGCCGCCCAGGGTGCCGGGGATGCCCACGGCAAACTCGAGCCCCGAAAGCCCACGGCCAAACGCGCGCTGCACGACGCGGGGAAACATCGCCCCGGCGCCGACCGTCACACAGGTCTGCACACCCGGCTGCACCGGCTCGTCTTGCTCCTGCCCGAAGTCCATACGCGAGAACGCCGGGCCGAGGACGATGATGGCGCCGTCGTAACCCTCATCGGCGACGAGCAGGTTGCTGCCCCTCCCGATGACGGCCCAGGGCACCCCCTCCTCGCGTAGTACGGAGAAGACGAGGGAGAGGTCGGAGAGGGAATCGCAGGTGACGAACAGGCGCGCCGGGCCGCCGATGCGGTAGCTCGTGTGCCGCGCCATGCTCTCGTCCATGAGGACGGACCCGTCGAGGCTTCCCTCCAGACGCAGGTACGCGTCGAACGCGCTCACTCGTCGCTACCCCCGCCGAGTGCGGCTGCAAGCGCGGGGCCCATGCTCGTGACGTCGCCCGCGCCCATCGTGATGAGCAGGTCGCCGGGCTCGAGTTTGCGCAGGAGGTACGGGACGATCTCGGGGCGGTGCGGCATCCACGCGACCTGTTTGTGCGGGTCGTGCGCGAGGATGGAGGCGACGACCGTCTTGCCGCTGATCCCGGGGATGGGAGCCTCGCCGGCCGGGTACACGTCCATGACGGTGACGCTGTCCGCGGCGTCGAACGCATCGCCGAACAGCGGCGCGAGCGATTCCGTGCGCGAGTAGCGGTGCGGCTGGAACAGCACGTGGACGTGCTTGTAGTCGAGCTTTGCCGCAGCGCCGAGCGTCGCCTTGATCTCGGTCGGGTGGTGCGCGTAGTCGTCGACGATCGTCACGCCGCCTACCTCGGCGACGAGGTCGAACCTGCGGCGCACGCCCGAGAACGTCGAGAGCGCCTCGGCGCCCTTCGCAACGTCGAGGCCGAGCGCCCACACGACGGACAGCACGCCCGTCGCGTTGAGGACGTTGTGGCGGCCGGGGTTCTTGGAGATGGACGCGCTGACGGTCTTGCCGTCGGGAAACGTCACGTCAAAGGTGTAGCCGAGGCCCTTGCGCCCGGTGATGACGAAAGTGGTGTCGGCGTCTTTCGTCCCCTGTTCGCCGTAGGCGATGACGCGCTTGCCCGTCGAGCGGGCAAGCTCGACGAGGCGCGGGTTTTCGGCGCACACGACTGCGGCGCCCTCATCGGGAAGCAGGTTCATGAAGTCGCGGAACGCGTCGTAGATCGCGTCGAGCGTGCCGTAGTGGTCGAGGTGGTCGGGCTCGATGTTCGTGATGAGCGCGACGTAGGGCGAAAGGTGGACGAACGAGCCGTCAGACTCGTCGGCTTCGACGATGTAGTACTCGCCCGAGCCGTTTTTGGCGTTGGTATTGTAGCCGTCGACCGTTCCGCCGATCAGAAAGCTCGGGTCAAGCCCCATGCGGTCGATGGTCGTGGCGAGCATGGACGAAGACGTCGTCTTGCCGTGCGTTCCGGCGCAGGCAAGCGTCTTGCGCCCCCTGCCCAGGGCGGCGAGCATCTGCGAGCGGTGCCAAACCGCGATGCCCTTCTCTCGGGCCGCGACGAGCTCCGGGTTCTTCTCGGGAATGGCGGAGGAGATGACGACGGCGTCGATGTCGTCGGTGATGTTTGCGGCATCGTGCCCGATGAAGACGGTGACACCCGCCTCGCGCAGCGCCTTGGTCGCTCGCGATTCCTTCATGTCCGAGCCGCTGACCTGCATACCGCGCGCGTTTGCCACGAGCGCGATGCCGGACATGCCGACTCCGCCGATACCGATGAAATGAATTCTGTTTACGTCACTCACGATTGTTTCTTCCCTGCCAGCTCGACTGCCATGTCCGCGAGGCGGATGCGGGCGTCGGATCCCGATAGTTTCTTTGAAGCAGCTGCCATCCTATCACGACGCTCCCCGTCGGTGAGAAGCTCCATGACCAATTCGGAGAAGCGGGGGCTTTCCACCTCGGCGTCTGCGACGAGCTCCGCCGCCCCGGCCGCCACGCACGAGCGCGCGTTGAGCGTCTGATGGTCGCCGCGCGCGTACGGATAAGGCACGAGCACCGCCGGCACGCTGAGCGTCATGATCTCGGCGAGCGACGAGGCACCCGCACGCGAGACGACGAGGTCGCTTGCCGCGAGTACATCACCCATACGGTCGATGTACTTGAACACCTGCCAGCGCTTCTTCTGTTCCTCGTCCAGCGCGAGGGATTCGACCGTCGCGTCGAAGTCGCGCTCCCCCGTCGAGTGCACGATGTAGAGGCCATCGAGAGCGAGCAGCTGCTCTTTCATGGCGCAGATGGCGGCGTTGAGGTGCTGCGCGCCCAGGCTGCCGCCGAAGACGAGCAGCACGAGCGCGTCTTGTGGGATGCCCAGAAGCTCGCGGCCCGCGGCCCTGCTGCAGGTCTCGAACGAGGCGCGCACCGGGTTGCCGATGACGACGGGCGCGTTTTTGCATTCCAAGTGCTTCGCGGATTCCTCGTAGGTGAGGGCCGTCACGTCGGCGCGCTTTGCCAGATAGGTGTTGGCCATGCCGGGGACGGAATTCTGCTCGTGAACGACGAGCGGGATGCCCATTTCGCCTGCCGCCCGTCCGACGGGGATCGAGACGTAGGCGCCAAACGTCAAGACGGCATCGGGGCGGCGTTCCTCGAACATGCGCCGCGCCTGCTTCGTCGCCTTGAGGAGCTTGCGGCTCGAGGAGATGAGCGTGAGCGGATGAGCCTTGTCGAATCCGCTGACGGAGAAGCCGACGAACTCGAAGCCCGCCTGCTTGGCGAGCTTTGCCTCGATGTGGTCGGGCGTGCCGACGAACAAGATGTCATGCCCCCGGCGGCGCAGCTCGTCTGCCACGGCAAGTGCGGGGTTGATGTGACCGGCGGTCCCCCCGGCCGAAACTACGAAATACAAGAGCCGTCCCCTCTCAATCAAGCAGTTCGCCGCACGAATGCGGCGAACACGAGCGTTTCTAGCGAATTATCGTCTTCTGCCCCGGTTTCTACCAGAGCGATTTGGCGTATCCCCAAAAGACCCACGCCGCCGCGAGCTGCTCGACCGGCCCGACTGGCTGCCTCCGCGTGTCGTGCGGGTGCGGCCACTCTGCGACTGCGCAGTGCGCGAGCCACGGCGCGAGCCTGCGTAGCGCGAGGTGCCCTGCGTCCCGCGGGCATCCCCCGAGCGCTGGTGCGACAGGCGCCCCGCGCGCGAGGTCGTCCTGCCCGTGGTGCTTCGGGAAGGTGCATCGTCGCGGCGGGAACGGTACCCCGAAGCCGAACGCGAGGAGTACCTCGAGTCCACCCCCCGCTCCGAGCGCCGATACTGCCGGCGTTCTGCCGTTGTGGCATCGTCTTGCCGCGCGGGCCGGGGTGCGGCGCCGCGGGGGCGCTGCTGCTGCGTCTGCCCGCCGAACAGCGAGATGACGCGGCCCGCATACGAGCTCTCGAGGTCGACGTCGAGGTGCGACCCGCCGTCGAGCACGCGCAGGTTGTCGCGGCGCTGCTCGTTCTCGGCGTCGACGCGCGTGTGCACCGAGACGGACAAGATGAGCCCGACGATGATCATGGTCGCCATGAGCGACGAGCCACCGTAGCTGATGAAGGGAAGCGCCTTGCCGGTAACGGGTGCGATGCCGCAGACGCACGCCATGTTGACGCAGGCCTGGAAGCCGACCATGACCGTCATGGAGCCGGCGATGTAGCAGCCGTACAGGTCGGAGGCGCGTCGCGAGATCTGGATGCCGGCAAAGATGAACACGCCGAAGATGACCACGAGCGCCGCGGCGCCGATGAAGCCGAGCTCCTCGCCGACGATGGCGAAGATGAAGTCGGTGTGGGCGTACGGCAGGTAGAGGTACTTCTGCCGCGACAGGCCGAGCCCGGTACCGAACAGCCCGCCCGAGCCGAAGGCGTACAGCGACTGCACGGACTGGTAGCCGTCGCCCTGCGGGTCGACCCACGGGTCGAACATCGTGATGATGCGCTCGAGGTGATAGGGCTGCGTCACGCACGCGAACACGACGTAGAGGACCAGGACCCCGATGATGATGGCGATGGGCTTCAAGGGCACCTGCGCCAGAAGGCACAGCGCCAGAAAGCCCACTGCCAAGATGATGGCCGTGCCCAGGTCGGGCTGGCGGTAGATCAAGATGAGCGGGACGAGCGTTGCCACGGCGAGGATGCCGATGAAGTGCTTGAACTCGAACTTGCCCTCGTGCCAAAGCTCGAAGAGCGAGGCGCAGGTCATGAGAATGACGATCTTGGCGAACTCCGCGGGTTGGAGCGCGAAGCCGGCGATCATGATGGAGCGCTCGGCACCCAGCGCGCTCACGCCGAGGCCGAACGCGGTGGCCGTCAAGAGCAGGACGGTGATGAACCACAGCACGACGAACACGGTGGGGTTGCACCAGAAGCGGTAGGGAATCTTCGCGCACACGATGCACGCGATGATGCCGATGACCATGAACATGGCCTGGCGCTTGACGTAGTACGCCGCGTCGTGGAAATCGTTGTAGGCGGTGATGGAAGAGGCGGAATACACCATGATCAGGCCGAAGGTGAGCAGAACCGCGACGCTCGCGATGAACAGCAGCCTCGGGCCCATGATGCGGCCCGGCTCCTTCATGAACCTGGATTGGCGTATGCGCTTGACGACACTGCCGCGCTTGCTCGGCTTCGCGTTGCCGCTCCGCTTGTTGTCCGAACCATCCTTCGAGGTGCGGTCACTGGAGCTTTTTAAGCTTCGCTTGCCCCTGCCCGCTGAGCTCGATGCCGTGTCTTTGTCGCCCTTGTCTCGAGACTTCCCGCGCATGCTACTCCTGCTGCGCGGCAAAATCGCGCACGAGCTGCTTGAACACGTTGCCGCGCTCGACGAAGCCGCTGAACTCGTCGAACGACGCGCAAGCGGGCGAAAGCAGCACGGCCTCGCCCGGATGGGCCAGTTTGCAAGCCGCGGCAAAGGCATCGCGCATGCCTGGGACAAGCTCGCGCTTTACCGGAGAGTCGGCGAACGCATCGTAGAAGCGCTGGCCGCCCTCGCCGTAGCAGACGACCGCACTGCAGGTCTCGGCGCAGTCGGCGACGAGCTCGTCGAGGCTCGTCCCCTTGTCGCGGCCGCCGAGCAGCAGCACGACCTTGCGGCCGGGAAACGCGGTGAGCGCCTTCACGGTCGCATCGGTGTTCGTCGCCTTCGAGTCATCGAAAAAGGCGATGCCGGAAACCTCGCCTGCCGGCTCGATGCGGTGCTCGAGCGGGGCGAAGGTTAGAAGCGATGCGCGGACGTCGTCGATGGCGCAGCCCAGGTCAAGCGCAACGCTCGCCGCGCACAGGGCGTTCTCGACGTTGTGGGCGCCCTTGATCTGCAGCGCGGATGCGGCGACCAGCTCGTGTGCCGTGCCGGCCCCGTCCACGTAGACGAGCATCCCGTCATCGGAAAGGTAAGCGCAGTCGGCGTCCCGTTGGGCGCCGACCGTCACGACGCGCACGCCGCGCGAGCGCAGCGACGCCACGACCTCGTCAAACGAGGGAACCTCCTCGGTGATGACGGCGGTCTGGCCCTGGCCGAGATTTTCGAAGACCTTCAGCTTGGCATCTGCATAGGCCTGCTGCCCGCCGTGCCAGGCGAGGTGGTCAGACGTGATGTTGAGCAGCACCGCGGCGCGGGGCTTGAAGTCGACGGTGGAGGCGAGCTGGAACGACGACACCTCCGCGCAGATGTAGGCGTCGGCGGGACGCATGCCCACCGCGGCGAGCGTGGTGATCTGCTGCGTGTTGCCACAGGCGAGCGCGCCGCCCGCGCACTCGTCGAGCAGGTGCGCGATAAGCGTCGTGGTGGTGGTCTTGCCGTTCGTGCCGGTCACCGCCACCCAGTCCTGCGGGGAGATGCTCCACGCGAGCTCGGGCTCGCTGATGAGCTTGTCGGCTGCCTTGAGCGCGCTTTGGTAGAACGCGGAGACCTGCGGGATACCAGGGCTCACGACGCACAGGTCGAAATGCCCCTCGACCTCTTCTGTGTCGAAGAAGACGGGAACGCCCTTCTCGATGAAAGGCTGCGCTGCCGCGAGCGTCTTTGCGTTCTTGCCACCGGCGTAGATGGTGACCTCGTCACCGCGCTCCAGTACGCAGCGGGCCGCGGCGGCTCCGGAAAGCCCCATACCAAGAATGCAAACAGACTGCGACATATCGAACAGATCCTCCTAGAGAAGCGACCAGAAGTAGATGGCAAACCCAAAGCCGGCGAAAAGCCCGCAGATGATCCAGAAGCGGATGACAACTGTCGTCTCCGACCAGCCCTTCTTCTCGAAGTGGTGATGGATCGGCGCCATGAGGAAGACGCGCTTGCGCGTGCGCTTGAAATGCACGACCTGGATGATGACGGAGCAGGCCTCTGCCACGAACAGAAAGCCGATGATGATGCTGAAGAGCTCGGTTTTGGTGATGACGGCGATGGCTGCGAACGCGGTGCCGAGGGCAAGCGAGCCCGTATCGCCCATGAAGATCTTTGCCGGGTAGCAGTTGAACCACAGGAAGCCAACGCAGGCGCCCGCCGCCGCGACGGCAAAGACCGCGAGGTCGAGCTGGTCCGCCATGAAGGCGATGGCCGCCATGAAGAACATGGTGATGGTAATCGTGCCGCCGGCAAGGCCGTCGAGGCCGTCGGTCAGGTTGACCGCGTTGGACATGCCGGCCATGAGCAGGAAGATGAGCAGCACGTACAGCCACGGGATGTCGAACCCGTCGCCGATGGGAAGCGTGGTCGTCAGAACGCCGAGGTCGACGTCGACATTCGCAAACGGAATCGTCACGTAGGGGCTGATGCCCAGGTAGTTGACGGCGATGAGGCAGAACGCGACGGAGATGACGATGAGCGCGGCCATCTTCTGATGCGGGAGCAGGCCGAGCGAGCGCTCCTTCGCCACCTTGGACGCATCGTCCACGAACCCGAGCAGGCCCGTGAGCAGCGTCGCGCCCAAAACGAGGAGCAGGCGCGCATCCGGGATCCCCACGAGAAAGATCGACGCCGTCATCATGAGCAGGATGACGACGCCGCCCATCGTGGGCGTGCCCTGCTTGACGAGGTGCCCCTGCGGGCCGTCGGCGCGCACCTGCTGGCCGATCTGGTTGCGCTTGAGCAGCTTGATGAACAGCGGCATGACGATCATGGTCAATGCCAGCGAGACGATGAACGTCAGAAAAATCTGAAACGTCGGAAACTCATGGAAAAGGCTGAACATTTACTCGACTATCTCCTTGACGATGCGCTCCATACCCATGAAGCGCGATGCCTTGACGAGCACGAGGTCGCCTTCGGCCAGCGTGCGCTGCAGAAACTCGATGGCGGCCTCGACCGTGTCGAAGCACTTGATCTTGTCGGCATCCATCCCGGAAGCAGCGGCTCCCGCGGCAATGCCTTTAGCAAGGTTACCCACACACACAAGCAAGTCAAGTCTTGACCTTGCCGCCGACGCGCCGACCTCGCGGTGCATCTCGAGCTCGTTTTCGCCGAGCTCGCCCATGTCGCCGAGCACGGCGACGCGTCTGCCCGTGCAGTCCATGTGGGAGAGCGTGTCGAGCGACGAGCGCATCGAATCGGGATTCGCGTTGTAGGCGTCGTTCACGAACGTGATGCCCCGACGCGAGCGCTCCACCTCCATGCGCATGCCCGAGCCGCGCGCCGCCTCGAGCCCCGCGGCGATCTGGTCTGCCTGCATGCCGAGCGCAAAGCCCGCCGCAGCGGCGGCGAGCGCGTTGGAGACGTTGTGACGGCCCGGCATGGCGAGCTTGACCTGGACGGGCTGCTCGTCGGGCAGCTGCAGCTCGAACTCCGCGCAGGCGGACAGATCGAAGGCGATGCCGGTCGCGCGCACGTCCGCTGCGGCAGACGTGCCGTATGTGCAGCGCTTCACGAGCAGGTGCTCGTCGAGCTGCCCGTACTCGATTAGCTTGGGCATGAACGGGTCGTCGGCGTTGAGCACCGCCGTCCCGCCCTCAGGCAGGTCGCGGAAGATCTCGCTTTTCGCGCGCGCGATGTTGTCCTGGGTGCCGAGCAGCTCCAGATGGCTCACGCCGATGTTCGTGATGACCGCCATGTCGGGCCTGACGAAGTCGACGAGGCGCTCGATTTGGCCGATGCCGCGCATCCCCATCTCGACGATGAGGACCTCCGTGTCCTCATCTGCCGCGAGGATCGTGGCGGGGACGCCCACCTCGTTGTTCTGGTTGCCCTGGGTGGCGACGGTCTTGAAGCGCTGCGAGAACACGGATCGCAGGAAGTCCTTCGTGGAGGTCTTGCCCGTCGAGCCCGTCACCCCGACCACATGCGCGCTCAGGTGCTGGCGCCAGGCGCGGGCAAGGGCGGTGAGCGCCGCCACGCCGTCGTCGACCTTGATGAGCGGGCAGGAGAACTCCCCTGCTATCGCGCGCGTGTTGTCGTCGATGTCGCGCGTGCAGATGATGCAGCCCGCCTGCTTCTGGATGGCGCGCGCGATGAAGTCGTTGCCGTCGACGCGCTCGCCGGGCATGGCCAGAAAGACGTTGCCGGGAATGAGCTTGCGGGAATCCCAGACGAGCCCGCGCACGCGGCGCTTCTCGGCACCCGCGTCGGCGATGAGCTCGCCTTGGACCGCAGCGTGAATCTCGCCGATAGAAAGCGTCATCATAGGGCATCGAGCTCCTCAGCCGCGACCTCGCGGTCGTCGAAATGGTGCTTGACCGTCCCGATGATCTGGTAGTCTTCATGCCCCTTGCCCGCAATGAGCAGGGCATCGCCGGGCTGCGCGCGGTGCAGGGCGAAGCGAATCGCCTCTCGCCTGTCGGGCACGACGCTGTAGCGCTCTTCGTGGCCCGCCATGCCGGGAAGGATCTGCTCGATGATCTTGTCCGGATCTTCGGTGCGCGGGTTGTCGCTCGTCACGACAGCATAATCGGCATCGAGCGCGGCACGTCCCATCTTGGGGCGCTTCGTGGCATCCCTGTCGCCACCGCAGCCGAACACGCAGATGACGTGCCCGGGCGTGACCGCCTTGACCGCCGCCACCGCCTTGGCGATGGAGTCGGGGGTGTGGGCGTAGTCGACGAGCACGCCGAACGGGGGAACCGTCCCGTCCGTTGCGACGATGCGCTCGAGGCGGCCCGGTACCTGGGGCGCGCTGGAGAGGGCGGAGACGATCGTGTCGACGTCATAGCCCAGCCCGAGGCCGATGCCAAACGCGACGACGCAGTTCTCGACGTTGAAGCGCCCGACGAGCGGCAGCGTGAAGTGCACGTCGGCGCCCTGCACCACCAGCGACAGCTCCGTCGAATGCGGGGCGTAGACGACGTTTGCGACCCGGATATCGCAGCCGGGCGTGTCTGCCGTGCTCACGCGCAGCAGCGTGCCGCCGCGCTCTTCGACCATGTCGGCGAGGCGTGCGCCGTATTCGTTGTCGATGCAGACGACGCTCGTCTGCGGAGCGTAGTCGGTGAACAGACGCGCCTTGGCCTGGAAGTAGTTCTCCATGGTCTTGTGGTAGTCGAGGTGGTCTTGCGTCAGGTTCGTGAACGCCGCCACCTCGAAGCGCGTGCCCGCGATGCGGTCGAGGTCGATGGCGTGGCTCGAAACCTCGAGCGCGGCCACGTCGCAGCCGGCGTCGACCATGTCCGAGAGCAACTGCTGGAGGTCGCGCGACTCGGGGGTCGTGTGGAGCGACGGGCGCACCTCGGAGCCAACATGGCACTCGACTGTACCCATGAGGCCGGTCGTCGCGCCGGCGACCTGCGCAATGTGCTCGGTCAGAAACGCCGTGGTCGTCTTGCCGTTCGTGCCCGTGATGCCCACGAGCTTGAGCTTGGACGATGGGCGCCCGTAGAAGTTGGACGAGCACAGGGCGAGCGCCTTGCGCGCGTCTTCGACCAGGAACTGCGGGGCCGCGACGTCGAGCTTGTGCTCGACTACCAAAGCGCTGGCGCCGTGCTCGA
Organism: Coriobacteriales bacterium; assembly: GCA_051876145.1. Lineage (GTDB taxonomy): Bacteria > Actinomycetota > Coriobacteriia > Coriobacteriales > QAMH01 > CACZQA01. The sequence continues at coordinate 11,866 of JBJEHP010000272.1, forward strand.
CGGCATCGGAAGCGTGCGCGTGCCCATCGGCCTTTGTGCCTGGCACGCAGAAAAACAAAGACCCCTCGCCGCAGTCGCGGGAGGAGAACTGCAGAGATGAAACGGGCAAGGTCGAGTCGGCTCCCTCGAGGGCCTCGAAAGAAACGCCCTCGAAGATTTCCTCGACCGTCATAGTTCTAGTTGTCATGATTATGCAAAAAACTCCCCGTGAATCGAAAAATGCGTCTCGGACAGATTAGTTCGCCTGCGCTGCGATGTGGTAGCGCTCGGCGGCAAACGACATGATATCGGCAAATACCGGGCCGCACACCTCGCCGCCACCGGCCTCGGTATGGGGCTGCTGCACGGTCACGAGGCAGACGAGGTTGCTCGAGGAGCCCTCGAGCCATCCGCCAAACGAGACGATGTAGCCGTTGCCGTAGCCGCCGGACGACTTCGCGACCTCGGCGGTGCCGGTCTTGCCGGCGACGGTGAACCCGTCGACGGCGGCGTCCTTGCCGGTCCCGTCGGTCACGACGGACTTCATCATGCTCACGACCTCGTTGCAGACGTTTGCATCGGCGACGTTGTCGCTCGTGTTGAGCGACGAGGTGAGCTCGTCGGTCTTGGCCTGGTCGTTGGGAATGCTCATCAGGAAGTGCGGCGTGTGCATGGTGCCGCGCTGCTGGAGCGCGCCGTAGGCGCGGACGATCTGCATGCCGGTAACCGAGACGCCCTGGCCAAACGTGATGTTTGCCGCGGTGACCGGGTCCCAGGAGCTCGCGTCCTTGATGCTTCCCGAAGCGGTCCCCGGAAAGTCGGTACCGGGGTTCTGGCCGATGCCAAAGGTCTTGTAGGTGCTGTAGAGCTGGTCGCTCGAGACGGTGCGCGACGCGAGCACCGTGCCGATGTTGGACGACTGCGCGATGATGTCGTTCAGGCTGAGGGTCTCGGTGCCGTGCTCGTGGGAATCCTTGATCGTCGCATCGTAGACCTGCAGCGCGCCGGGCACGGTAAAGGTGGTGTTCGTGTTGACGTCAGCGTTGTTGGTGAGGATCGACGTCGCGGTGAGCGCTTTGAACGTCGAGCCGGGCTCGTAGGAGTCGGTCGCGCTCCAGAGTTTGCCCACCTCGAGGCTGTACTTGGACTTCGAGCTGGAATCGGAGTCGGAATCACTCGAGGACGAGGAGTCCTTCTTCGCATACGAGCACGAAGCGTAGATCTCTCCGGTAGAGGCGTCCATGACCGTGACGGAACCGCCCTGCGCGTTGTACTCCTGGACCACCGGAAGCAGCGCCTCTTCCGCCTTCTTCTGCAGGTTGATGTCGATGCTCGTGACGATGTCCTTGCCGTCGACGGCATCGGTACGCGAGATCTCGCCGTCGGGAATCGGCAGCCCCTGGCTGCCGCGCTCGGTCTCGAGCACGCCGTCGGTGCCGCCGATGAGGTCGTTGTACTCAAGCTCGAGGCCGGCGATGCCGTTGCCGTCCACGTCGACGTTTCCGACGAGCTGGCTTCCGACGTCTCCATTGGGATACACGCGCTTCGTGTCGTCAAGGTAGTGGATGCCCGTCAGCTTTTGGCTTTTGAGCGTGTCCTTGAGTGAGCTCGCGAGGTCGGCATCCGCCTTGCGCAAGATGTAGACGAACGAGAGGTCCGGTTGGTCGATGAGCTTGTAGTAGTCGTCTTTCGTCTTGTTGGTCGTGGGGCCGAGCACGTCTGCCAGCGTCTGAGCCACAGCATCGAAGTCGGTGATCTGCTGCGGGTCGGCGTAGATGGTCGTGGCGTCTACATCGGAGGCGATGACGACGCCGTTGCGGTCATAGATGGTGCCGCGCTTTGCCTCGAGCGTGATCTTGTTCGTGTGCGCCGTGGCCGCCTTGTCGGCGTAGTCGCCGCCTGCGACGATCTGCACGTAGAAGAGACGCGCGATAATCGCCACCAGAAACAGGCCGAGCAGGGCGAGAAGGATTCCGTCCCTGCTCTTGATGCCGTTTTCGAATATTCGGTTTTTCTTGGATTGGGACTCGCCCACCGTGCGCCCTATTCCCTAGTTTGCCTTTGCTGCAGCAGCATTTTGGATGTTTTGCAGCGTGTCCGCAATAGAGATGTTGCCCGCGGCGTTCAGCGCCACGTTGCCGGGAAGGGTCACCTTGAGGTAGGTGACATTGGACGGCGCGGTCATGCCCAGCTCCGTTGCCCGCTGCTCGATGCGGCTCGAGCTGGCGAGGATAGAGTGCTGGATCTCGAGCTCGTTGGAGGACGACTGCGCTTCGTCGAGCTGGCTTTGCAGCGACTCGACGTTTTCGAGCGATGCGAGCGTGGCAGAGGAGATCCAGACGCGCACGCCGGCGATGACGGCGATGATCGCGAGCGCGACGAGCAGGAACTTGAACGCGTTCACCGTGCCCTGGGAAAGCGTCTGGTAGGCGGGGTTGGATGCCCTGCGGCCGGGGATGACGCGGACGTCAGGACGCGGTGTGGCCTGAGGTTCGCGCTTCGGGGCTACTGAGCTGTAATAGCTGTAGCGCGTGCGTGCTACCTGGGCCATCAGTTGAGTCCTTTCAGTTCGTTTCCAGCTTCGTTGCGACTCTGAGCCGTGCGCTGTGCGCACGTTGGTTGCGTTCTATTTCTTCAGCCGATGGCGTAATCGGCTTGCGCGTCTCTACCTTGAGTACCGGCTTCTTCCCGCAGACGCACACCGGGAAATCCGGTGGGCACGTGCAGGGGTCCTGCATCTTCTTGAAGACTTCCTTGACGATCTTGTCTTCGAGCGACTGATACGAGATAACCGCGATCTTTCCGCCGGGGTTGAGCCAGCGAATCGCCGCGTCCAGGCCTCGCCTCAGCACGTCCATCTCGTGGTTGACCTCGACGCGGAGCGCTTGGAACGTGCGCTTCGCGGGATGTCCACCCGTTCGTCGCGCTTTGGCGGGTATGGCCCGCTTGATGAGGTCCACGAGTTGGAACGTGGTCTCGACGGGCCGCTCGCGCCGCTCGTCGCATACGAAGCGAGCGATGCGAGCAGCCCATTTCTCGTCACCGTAGTCTCGAAGAACCCGAGCGAGATCTGCTTCGTTGTAGGTGTTGATGATCTCTGCTGCGTTTAAGGTTTGTGTACTCGGGTCCATACGCATGTCCAAGGGGGCGTCTTCCCTGTAGGAAAAGCCCCTCTCCGGAAAGTCAAACTGGGGAGAGCTCACTCCGAGGTCGAACAGCACCGCGTCTACCCCGGGGACCCGCGCCTCCAGAAGGAGGTCGTCCAAATCTCCGAAGTTGCCCTTGAGAAGGATCGGCTCGGAATCGAGCGGGACCGTTCCCAAACGCTTCGCGGCTGCCTCGAGCGCCATGTCGTCTTGGTCGACGCCGATCAGGGTTCCCGACGGCGCGATGCGGCTGGCGGCTTCCAGGGAGTGCCCGGCTCCACCCAACGTGCAATCGAGGTACACCGTCCCGTCGTGCAGGTTCAGCGCCTCCATGCATTCGTCGAGCAAAACTGGGATATGCCGGTATTCATGTGTCAACGTGCTGCCCTACTCCTTCAGAAAAGCCGCAAACGGATCGATGGAGGCCATGTAATCGTCGAAGGTCTGGGCGTCCCAGATCTCGATATGATCGCCCTGGCCGGTGATGACGACATCCTTGTCGATGCCGACCACCTTGCACTGCTCCGCGGAAAGCTTGATGCGCCCCGCTGCGTCGACCGTGACGAGCTCCGTGCTCGCGTCAAGGTAACGGCGCATCGCGATGTGCTTCTTGCTCCGCGGGTCATACCCTCCCTCTTCAGCCTCGAAGAAGGAATCCATCCATGCGTCATACGCCTCATCGGAAAAGACATAGAGCGCCTTGCCGAAGTCTTCGTTGGGAACCGGAACGATATTGAGGTCTTCGGGAATCATCTTGCGGAACTTTGCAGGCAGCGAAACTCGACCTTTTGAGTCGACGCTGTGCTTGAAAGTACCGCGAAACCCCATCCGAACTTTCTACCTTTCGAGCCCTAAAAAGACTTGGGCGGTTCTCCGGACTTCGTTAAAGCTTCGTTGTGGAGAACCGCAGGAAGAATAGTATCCCAAAACGACCCACTCCTCAACACAAATCTCCCACCACCTCCCCCACACATGTTCGATTTTGGGCGCAGAAAACTTCACGACAACACAACATGTTGTGCGTCATGCGGATATTGCCACCAAGGCTTGTGAGGGGATGGCGTGGGAGGCTGTCCCAAACTTTTTTATGAAGATTTTGGGCGAGTGGGATTTCCTCCCACACGGCCCAAAAATGGCACGAGAGGCCGTGGGTATCGTGCCAGTTTGGGACGGAGGGACACCCCGTTTTCAGGAAAGATTACTTTCGGAGGACGACGGCGAAATGGCCGTCGGGGCCGCCTTCGGCGGGAACGCTCGCGAAGCGCTCTGCCAGCGTGAACTGTGCTCCGGCGGCAGTGTCGAGAAACGCCTGGATAGGGGCGTCGTTTTCCGAGTCGAGCACGCTGCAGGTGGCGTACACGAGCGTGCCGCCTTCGCGCACGTAGGCGGCTGCCGACTGCAGCATCTGGGCTTGGATCTGCGTGAGCGATTCGATATCGCGCGGGTCGATGCGCCAGCGGATCTCGGGATGGCGCCTCAGGGTGCCCGTGCCCGAACAGGGCGCATCGATGAACACCGCGTCGAACGCGCGCGGCAGGTCCGCGATCGCATCCAGGTCGGTTGCGTCGCCCACGTGCGTCGTCACGCCCGCAATACCCATCTGCTCCATGCGCTCGGACAGCAGCCGCGCCTTGAACTCGTGGATGTCGACGGTGTGGATGATGGTGGGATGGCCCAGCTCCTCGAGGGCGCGCGCCTGCATGAGCGCGGTCTTCGTGCCCCTCCCCGCCCCGATCTCGAGCACGGTGCCCGCAAGGGGGACCAGCGACGCCACATGCTGGGCCGACAGGTCCGATGCAAAGCGCTCGCCGGGCTGGTACGGATTGTCGCGCAGGTAGGTTGGAGCCGGCAGGAGGTCGGCGGCGAGCATCGCCTCGGCCTTCTCGTGGCCGTACTGGCGCACGAGGAGCCGCGCGAGCCACTTGGGAACGCCATAGGAGCGCGCGAACGCGCGGATGCTCGTCGATGCATCTCCCCAGGGAAACCCCTCCGCATCTGCCGCCATCTTGCGGAGCACGGCGTTGGCAAGGCCAGACGCCCGTGACGAGGTGGCGCGCACGAGCTCGACCCCCTGGTCGACCACCGCGTGCGAGGGTTTTTCCAGGAAGAGCAGCTCGTAGGCGGAAATGCGCAGGCAGTCGCGCACCTCGGCCTTGACGTCATGCGGACTGTTGAGGTTGCGGTCGATGAACTCATCGAGCGTGCCGCGGCACATCACGACGCCAAAGCTGAGGACCTGCGCGTAGTCGAACTCCTCGTGCGAGAGCTCGCTCGTCTCGCGCCTCGTGTTGACGAGCTCGCGGACGTAGGCGTCGCGCAGCCGGCACTGCCGCGTGATGTCGACGGCAAGCAGCCGCGCGGGGGTCGCCCGCACGGCACGCGCCCTGTGCCCTGTCCCGCGGCCTTTAGCCATAGACCGGCAGCTTGTGGTAGTACTCGGGCAGCACGTTCCAGGTGTGGTCCTCGACGTTGTGGAGGCCGGCGATCCACTGCTTGGCCTCCATCTCGCGCTTGTTCTCGGGCTTGACGACGTCGAGCTCGACGGCGCGGCCCTTCAGGCCCAGAAAGATGTGCTTCTTCTCGAGCACGACGCTGCCCTGCGGCAAGACGGTGTTGGCGGCGTGTGCCTTGATGACGGTCACGACCTTGCCGCAGATGACGCAACGCGACGGCGCGCGGTGCGACGACGCCTGCACGCGGCGCAAAAACTCGCGGTTGGTGAGGCCCGGGCGCAGCAGCGTCTCGTCCTTGCTCACCTTCTCGGCGTACGTGACCTCGCTCTCGTCTTGCTCGGTCCACTCGTAGACGCCGTCTTCAATCTGCGCGAGCGCCTCGAGCATGCCCTCGGCACCCATCTCGCCCAGCTGGTCGACGAGCTCTTCGGTGGTCTTGTTCGCGATCTCGACGGAGCCGACCGTGTGGTACCTGCCCGTGTCGAGCCCCTCTTCGACCTGCATGACGCACACGCCGGCGATGTCGTCGCCATCGAGGATGGCGCGCTGGATGGGCGCGGCGCCACGCCAGCGCGGCAGCAGCGAGCCGTGCACGTTGAGGCAGCCGTAGCGGGGAATCTCGATGATCTCTGCCGGCAGGATCCCGCCGTAGGCGGCCACGACGATGACGTCGGGCCTGAGCGCGGCGATCTGCTCGACGACCTCGGGGCTGCGGAGGGTTTGCGGGGTGTAGACGGGCAGCCCGAGCTGCTCGGCAAGCACCTTGATCTTGGTGGGGTGCAGCTTGTTGCCACGCCCCGACTTCGCGTCGGGGCGCGTGTAGACCGCGATCACGTTGTGCTCGGGTGCCTGGGCGAGCTTCTCAAGGGTTGGGACGGCAAATGAAGGCGTCCCCATGAAAATCACGTTCATATATCACCCCTAGCATTCTCCGGGCTTTGCTCCACGCTCCACAGCGGCCTTGTACTCCTCGAGCTTTGCCAGGCGGTCGAGCGGACTCAGGCGCTCGAACAGCGTGATGCCGTCGAGATGGTCGATCTCGTGCTGCATGCAGCGCCCGAACAGGCCGTCGCCCTCGCGGATGACCTCGTTGTAGTTCTCGTCGTAGCACTTGACCTTGACCCACGACCAGCGCTCGATCTCGCAGCTGATGCCGGGGACGGACAGGCAGCCTTCCAGGTTCTTCACGCGCTCGTCGGAGTGCTCGATGATCTCTGGGTTGATGAAGACGAGGGGGTTCTTCTTCATGGGACGGCCCTTCTCGTCTTCCTGCGGCCACTGCGTGTCTATGACGACGATGCGCTTGAGCACGCCGACCTGCGGCGCGGCAAGACCCACGCCGTCGTCTTTGTACATTTCTCTGAGCATCTGCTTGGCGAGGCGCTTGACTGACTTGTCGCCGATCTCGACCGGCTCGCACACTTCGCGGAGCAGGGGATCGGGGGATGTGATGATGCGCATGGTAAAACCTCGCTAACTCGTTGATTCAATCCGAACTAGTTTAGCAAACGCGCGCGCGGATGTGCGCCGCACGCGGCAACGGTACCGAAACGTCTGGCGAGCAGCCTAGAGCAGCTCGTCGGACGACGAGTTCTTCGGGAGGTTCTGCTGTGCCTTGAGGGCGCTCTCCTGGCTCATCGACATGGTCGAGAAGCGCGTCTGCATGAACTCGTCCGGGAAGTTCTTGGCGTAGAACTGCTGCAGCTCGGTCTGGACGGGAAGCCCCGCCTGGCGCTGCGACCAGCAGTCGAGCGCGAGAACCGTCATCGTCGCGTTGACGAGCATGAACGCGAGCGCGGCGACGGTCAGAAACGCGCGCCAGTGCACCTGCAGCATGTCGACGAGGCTCATGACCGTGGGCAGGACGAAGCGCATCCACACGAGCCCGAGCGCGCCCCATGCGAGGAAGTGCGCGAAGTCCGTGCGCCCCTGCAGGCTCAGAAACGTCCCCGAGTAGTCCCACGCACACACGCCGAAGGCCACCTCCATGTACCAGGACACGAAGAACTCGAACGCGGCGCCGATGATCCCGGCGATGACGAACACGGGGATGGCGTTGCGGTACCAGACGCGGTTGAGCGCGATGGTCATGAGCACGGCGCCAAAGCCGTAGATGGGGCTGAACGGGCCCCACAGCAGGCCCGCGCGATCCGCCCACACGCCGTTGACCAGCAGGCAGAAGACCATCTCCACCGCAAGGCCGGCAACGCTTGCCACCATGAAGATCCAAAACAGGTTGAAGAAGTTGAGGGGGATGTAGTTGCGCTTGTCCGGCTCGAGACTGTACATCTTTGCCCGCACGGCCTTGCCCTCTTTGAAGGGGTTCGTGAACTTGGGCGAACGGTCGAGGAAGGGGTCGTTGTAGACCTGGTACGCGACGGCGCACAAAAACTGGAAGATGTAGGTGGTCTCGAAGGGGATGACGCCGTTGATGACCACGCACAGAAGCAGCCCGCCGATGAGCAGCACCACGAGCGCGCGCGTGATCATGCGTGCCACGAACACCTCGTCCTTGCGGTCGAAGTGGATGAGCATGGCAAGCCCCACCAGATTGAGCGTGGTGACGACGAAGTAGACGAGCGACAGGATGCCCGGTGTGTTCGCCGTGCCGGTGAACAGGCTGGCGAGCCCCTCGTGGGCAAGCCATGCCTGGCCGGCGATCTGCAGTCCGCTCAAGACGAGCGAGATGATGATGAGCCCTGCTATCAAGCGGTTGATGCGCAGGACGCGGGCGCGCCAGCTGTTCTCGGCGAGGAGCTTCTCGCGTTCCTCTTCGGTCAGGCGCGCGGCGAATGCCGCGGGATGCCCCTCGACGCCGCCGTGTTCGGCGCGGTTGACGGGTGCCTGCGATGCCGTATCCTCCCCCGCCCCTTTTGCACGTGCGGTTCGCTCCGACGCGGATTTCCCAGACCTGGACTTCCCGAACATGAACGGCACCTCTCCTTTTGCATTCAGTGAAATCAATTTCAGTGAAATCTATAATACCGCACGTAAAATGGCGTTTTGAGCAGGAGGAACGATGATGCAGCTGACAACGAGACTCGAGCCGGTACTGGACGTGAACGAGGTCGTCGCGCTCGAGCAGCGCCTCGACGCGTCGGGGACCTCGCTGGCAGAGCTCATGGACCGCGCGGGAGGAGCGCTTGCCGCGCGCATCGAGCAGCAGTTGCCCGCGCCGGCTCAGGTGCTGGTGCTGGCGGGCTCCGGCAACAACGGCGGCGACGGCTGGGTGGCCGCACGTCTTTTGGCGGATGCAGGCTATGCGGTCTCGCTGGTGACGAAGCGCCCCGCATCCGACATCCGTGCGCACCCCGCCCACGAGGCGGCGCTCCGAGCGACGCAGGCGAGCATCGACGTGCGGGTCTCTCCCGGCGCTGACGAGCTCGCGAAGCTCTTTGCGCAGGCAGACGCCGTCATCGACGCGATTTTGGGCACGGGCTTTGCAGGCGAGACGGTGCGCGAGCCGTACCGGGCCTGGATCGGGGCCGCCAACGAGGCCCGCCGCGCGCGGGAAATCTTCGCGCTGGCAGCCGACGTGCCGAGCGGGCTTTCGGCGCAAGACGGCACGCAGGCGGCGCCCACGTTTTGCGCTGACTGCACCGTCACCATGCTCGCGGCAAAGCCGGGGTTGCTCGTGCCCGGCGCGAACGCGGTCACGGGAGAGGTGCTGCTCGCCCCGCTCGTCTAAACGCGCGGCCGGCAATGACGCGATTGCGTGCGAGGTGCCCCCCTACCTCAGCAGGTAGCACGCGGTCGCAATGCAGCAGCCCAGGAAGAACACGATGACGAGCGCGAAGACGGTGCGCGCGACATACGGGCCGAGCGCCGCGTACCCGGCGCTCACGAACGGGAAGATCACCCACAGGTACACCATGGCCGCAAGCCCGATGAAGACGTCGTTGACGAGCCATGCCTGCTGGAGGATGTTGAGCGGCAGTGTGGAGTTATCCCAGTAGGGATACGTTCCCGTCGCGTCGGGCTGGTTGACGAGCAGTCCGAAGCCAAGTTCCATCGCCATCGAGAGGAAGACGGCGATGACGAACATCTCGACGAGCGCGCCGGCAAGCGTCTTCCTGTGTGCGATGATGCGCTCTTTGAGCGGCTCGAGGACAAACGTCATCCCGAGCGCGCCGAACCCGTACACCCAATACGGCACGTACCAGGGGTCGATGAAGACGGCGTAATCGTCTTCGACGATGTCGAACAGGGCGTCCATGCTGCTGCAGTACGGGAGCTCGAGCGCGTGCCCGAGCAGGCAGCAGATGCAGAAGCAGGTTATGAGCGCACGCCAGAATGCCCAGGTGGTGGGTGCAAAATAGGAGGCCCGCATAATCGAGACGGGGCCTTTTTCGCTTCGGGCTGGCATGTGGACTCTTCTTCGTGTTGCGTCGTGCAGCTCCATTATCGTTCTTTTGCCGGACGAATGCGCGGCAGGGATTGCCCCGCGGCGGTGCAGGGGGCTCCCGGCCGCGCCGCCCACGGCTTTCCGCAGCTCCCGTGCAGCTTTTCTCGCGGCCAGTCGGTAAGATTTCCCCATGGATTACCTCGTGACATTTCTCGAAGGCATCATCACCTTCGTCTCGCCATGCCTGCTGCCGATGCTGCCCATCTACCTCGCGTACTTCGCGGGGAGCAGCAACGAGACGATTGCCGCCGTCGGCGCCGGGGCCAAGGCGACACGTGCGACCGTCGTCAACGCGCTCGGGTTCGTCTGTGGGTTCACGGCGGTCTTCGTCTGCCTCGGTGCCTTCGCCGGGACCTTCGGCGCGTTGCTCTCTGAGCACCAGACGGTGCTCAACGTCGTGTGCGGCGCCATCGTCATCGTGCTCGGCCTGCACTTCACAGGGCTCGTGCGCATCGCCCCGCTCGACCGCACCTTAAAGCCCGCATCGTCCAAGACCCCGAGCGGGTTTTTCTCCGCGATTGTCTTTGGCGTCTTCTTCTCCATCGGCTGGACGCCCTGCGTGGGGACCTTTCTGGGCTCGGCGCTGATGCTCGCGTCCGTGCAGGGCTCGATGCTCCACGGCGTCGGGCTGCTGCTCGCCTACTCGCTCGGGCTGGGCATCCCCTTTGTGCTCTGCGCCCTGCTCATCGAGTACCTGGGCGGCGCCCTGTCCTTCGTGAAATCGCACTACCGCGCCGTGAACATCGTGTGCGGCGCGTTGCTCGTCATTGTCGGAGTGCTCATGGCCACGGGCTGGTTTTCCACGTGGCTGGGCATGCTGAGCTTGTAGGAGGTCGTCGTGAAACGAGGAGTGGTCATCGCATTTGCGCTGGTCCTAGTGCTGATTGCGGCGTTTGCCGCCTATGGGCAGCTTTCCCCGAAGGCAGCCGAAAAGCAGCAGACCACCGTCGAATCGGCACAGACGTCTACGAACAAGGCCCTTACCGACTACGGGGACGTGAGGGTCTACGACGCGGACGGCAATGCGCGCGCCCTCGCAGAGCTTTGCGAGGGTGCCCCCGCAATCGTCAACTACTGGGCGACCTGGTGTCCCAACTGCGTCGAGGAGATGGACGACTACCAGAAGCTCTTCGAGAAGTACGGGAACCAGGTCAGATTCGTGATGGTAGATGCCACCGACGGCAGGCGCGAGACGCGAGAGAAGGCGGATGCCTACATCGCCGAGCACGGCTATGGCTTCCCGGTCTACTATGACGCCGAGCAGTCGCTCGGGATGGCGTTTGCCATCGAGTACCTTCCGACGACGATCGCCGTCGACCGCGATGGCTCCATCGTGAGCAACACGAGCGGACGTATCGACTACACCGCCGTCGACCAGCTGCTCGGCAAGCTCGTCGCCTAGCCAGTCGCGCACATCCCGCGCGGGATGTGTGGCAGTGCCACCGTTTTCGCGCAAAGAACGCGGGGCGCGAGGGGCGCGGGCTTACGAGAAGCCCAGCAGCAGGCCGATGACCCTGACGATCCCGGCGACCACCCACGCGACAACGCACTGGAACACCACGATCCCGAGCGCCCACTTGCCCCCAAGTTCTTGCTTGATGGACGAAATCGCGGCGACGCAGGGCGTGTACAGCAGGCAGAACACCAGCAGCGAGAGCGCTGCCAGCGGCGTGATAGAACTTGCGAGCGTCGCTGCCCCGAAGAGCACCGACAGCGTCGAGACCACGGTCTCCTTGGCCATGAAGCCCGCGATGAGCGCCGTGACGATGCGCCAGTCTCCCAGCCCGAGCGGGGCGAACAGCGGCGCGATCCACCCTGCCACGATTGCGAGCAGACTGTTCTCGGGATCGTCGACCATCGTGAGGCTCGCCCCAAAGGATTGCAAGAACCATACGACGATCGTCGCGATGAAGATGACCGTGAACGCGCGCACGAGAAAGTCCTTGGTCTTGTCCCACACCAAGTGCCCGACGCTCTTCGCGCTCGGCATGCGGTAGTTGGGGAGCTCCATCACAAACGGGACGGCGTCGCCCTTGAACACGGTCTTGTGCGACACGAACGCCGTCAGAATGCCCACGGCAATGCCCAGGAAATACAGGCACACCATGATGAGCGCGCCCTGCCCCGGGAAGAACGCCGCGGTCAGAAAGCCGTAGATGGTGATCTTCGTCGAGCAGCTCATGAACGGGGTGAGCAAGATGGTGAGTTTGCGGTCGCGCTCGGACGGCAGCGTGCGCGTCGCCATCACGGCCGGAACCGTGCACCCGAAGCCCATGAGCATGGGCACGATGCTGCGGCCCGACAGCCCGATCTTTCTCAGCAGCTTGTCCATCACGAACGCGACGCGTGCCATGTAGCCCGTGTCCTCGAGCAGCGACAGGAAGAAGAACAGGATGACGATGAGCGGCAAAAACGACACGACCGTCCCCAGGCCGGCGAAGATGCCATCGACCACGAGCGAGCGGAGCGCGTCGCTGATCTGGGCGGACTCCATCGCCGCGTCGGCTGCCTCCGAAAGCGAGGTCATGCCCTGCGTGATGAGATCTTGGAAAAACGCCCCAATCCAGTTGAAGGTGATGAAGAATATCGCCGCCATGATCAGGACGAACGCGGGAATCGCCGTCCACTTGCCCGTCAGGACCCGATCGATCTTGCGGCTGCGCTCGTGCTCCTTGCTCTCATGGGGCTTGACGACCGTCTGCGAGACGACGCGCCCGATGAACGAGTAGCGCATGTCGGCGATCGCGGCGGCGCGGTCGAGGCCGCGTTCGCGCTCCATCTGCGTGACGATGTGCTCGATTGCCTCCACCTCGTTGGGCTGAAGATTGAGCGCCTCGCGGATCTGCTCGTCGCCCTCGACGAGCTTGTTGGCGGCAAAGCGCAGCGGGATCCCGGCAGCCTCGGCATGGTCTTGCACCAGGTGCATGATGCTGTGGAGGCAACGGTGCACGGCCCCGCCGTGGTCGTGGACGTCGCAGAAGTCCTGGCGGCCAGGCCCCTCCTGATAGTGCGCGACGTGAATCGCGTGCTCGACGAGCTCGTCGACGCCCTCGTTGCGTATCGCGGAGATGGGAACGACCGGAATGCCCAGGATCTTCTCGAGCTCGTTTACCCTG
>JBJEHP010000273.1:0-1665 GCA_051876145.1 Coriobacteriales bacterium
AGCCCTCGGTGAGGTACTATACAGGTAGTCATTTACCGACGGTTTATGACACGGCCTGCCTCGGAGCCCGAAATCCGGGGCATTGCGCGTTTCTTAACCCCATGTCCCCGCATTGGCTCCTTGGCTGCGTATGCATTGCTCGTAGTAGCTCTTGGTCGCAGGAAACGCGGTACGGATTTTGTAGATATCCTTCACCTCGTCGAGCACGACGACATAGTACTGGTGCTCCACCTCGATGACGCTGAGCACGCGTCTCACGCTCGTCTTCTTCCCGCGCCTGTGACTCATACGGTAGACTCGGGACTTCAGTTCCCCCTTGAGGACCTTCGCTATGAGCGGCAGCCGTGCGGCCCGTTTCTCCATGAAGTCGATGTCATGATCGAGCGCGGTGTCGTATTTGTTCGAGCTGCCGGACACGATGTGGTTGAAGCTGAGCTCGGTGAAACCTCGCACGAGCTTACCGTCGAAGGCGATGACCTCGACGTCGCTCAGGTTCTCTGCGAAGTACTCCCAGCACTGGTCGAGCTTCTCTTCATCGTTCGCGCAGCCCGAGAAGTCGAGCAGGCCGTCCTCGCCAATCTTGTATGCCATGGGCTACTCCCCGAAAGCGAAGACGTTGAACTTCTCTTCTGTCCTCCACGTGGAGAAACGAAGAGAGGGACGTCCGAGCCGCCGGGCCAAGTGGCTGCAAAGCTCCACTTTGAATTTGCTTGCGTCGGGATATCGAGAGGGATCGGTGTGCCCGTTCCATTCGTAGCCCATACATCCGATGAGGAGGTCGGCAACCTGCACGAGCGCGCATTCCCGCGACTCCACCTCCTCCATGCATGCCAGCTCGCAGCCGTTCGGCATATACCATTGGGTCTTCCTGCGCAGTGTGTCCACGCGCCGCTGCCTCGAGTTCTTCTTCTTGTCGAGGTAGACGTGATACGTGTTGCCGGGCACGAGCCAATGGTAGAGAAGCTGGTGATATGCAACGTAGAAGCCGTCCTCGTCATCGGAGGACCAGAGGTTGCCCTTGTTCACCACGACGCATCTGAAGAGAAGATCGTCACAGTCGACGAACCAGTCGATGGCCGCTTTGTAGAAGTCCCCCTTGTTCGGCGAGGCAGACTTCCAGCCGAACTCGCCGCCGATTCCATATTGGCGTTTGATCTCGTTCAGGGCGGCCACAATCTCGGGCTTCTTGTCGCGCAGGCACTTCACGGCACCGATAACCAGATATGGGTCATCGGGATTCGAGTACCTGCTCTCGTCGCAATAGATGTTGACGTCGTTGGGCATAAGCTGCGTCTCCGTTGGTCATATCCGTTTATCAGGAGACAGTATAACAGCGCGGGCACCGGTCATTAATGCCGCTGCGCCTGCTGACGGTCTGGATGCAACTATTGCGAAAAACTATCGGCCGATAGCTTGTTCGCGAGCCCGCGCGCCCGCGCCTTGGCCGTCTTCTCGTCCTCGCCGAACCCGCGCGACACGCGCATGACCGCCCTTGCAATATCGGAAACGGGACTCCGCAGAGCGTTCTCGTGCCTGCGTATGTTCCTCATGAACGCGGAGTTGTCGGAGGAGACCTCGGTTGCCGTGCGCACGTACCCATGGGACTCGTCGAAGTCGAAGCAGCCGATGCCGAAGCCCGTGCAGTCCTGTTTGCCGAAGGGGATG
>JBJEHP010000274.1:0-1661 GCA_051876145.1 Coriobacteriales bacterium
GTCTGGTTGCGGACCTCGATCTCGTCCTTGTGCTTCTTGTCCTCCTCGGCATGGGACTCTGCGTCCTTCACCATGCGGTCGACCTCGGCGTCGGACAGTGCGGTGGAGCCGCTGATCGTGATCTGCTGCGACTTGCCGGTGGCCTTGTCCTTGGCGGTTACCTTGACGATGCCGTTGGCGTCGATGTCGAACGTGACCTCGATCTGAGGCACGCCACGGCGCGCGGCGGGGATGCCGGTGAGCTGGAACTTGCCCAGGCTCTTGTTGTCGGCGGCCATCTCACGCTCGCCCTGCAGGACGTTGATCTCGACGGACGTCTGGTTGTCGGCGGCCGTGGAGTAGATCTCGGTCTTGGAGGTCGGGATGGTCGTGTTGCGGTCGATCATCTTGGTCATCACGCCGCCCATGGTCTCGACGCCAAGGGAAAGCGGGGTGACGTCCAGCAGCAGGATGCCCTCGACATCGCCGGTGAGCACGCCGCCCTGGACGGCCGCGCCGTCAGCGACGACCTCGTCCGGGTTCACGGACATGTTCGGCTGCTTGCCGGTCATCTGCTTGACGAGCTCCTGCACGGCGGGCATACGGCTGGAGCCGCCGACGAGGATGACCTCGTTCACGTCGGAGATCTGCAGGTTGGCATCGCGCAGCGCCTTGGTCACAGGTGCCTTGCAGCGGTCGAGAAGATCGCGGGTGATGCGCTCGAACTCCGCACGGGTCAGCGTGTAGTTCAGGTGCTTCGGGCCGGTCGCGTCGGCAGTGATGAACGGCAGATTGATGTCAGCCTGCTGCGCGCTCGAGAGCTCCTTCTTGGCGTTCTCCGCGGCCTCCTTCAGGCGCTGCAGCGCCATCGGGTCCTTGCGCAGGTCGATGCCGTTCTCCTGCTGGAACTTGTCAGCCATCCAGTCGATGACCTTCTGGTCCCAGTCGTCGCCGCCCAGGTGGTTGTCGCCGTTGGTCGCGAGGACCTCGACCACGCCGTCGGCCAGGTCAAGCAGGGACACGTCGAAGGTGCCGCCGCCCAGGTCGAACACGAGGACCTTCTGGTCGATGCCCTTCTTGTCCAGGCCATAGGCGAGTGCCGCGGCCGTCGGCTCGTTCACGATACGCTTGACGTTGAGGCCAGCGATCTTGCCGGCGTCCTTGGTGGCCTGGCGCTGGGCGTCGTTGAAGTAGGCCGGGACGGTGATGACCGCGTCGGTCACGGTCTCGCCCAGGTACTTCTCGGCGTCCTGCTTCATCTTGGAGAGGATCATTGCGGAAATCTGCTCGGGCGTGTAGTCCTGGCCATCGATCTCGACGACGGCGCGGTTGCCGGTACCGCTCTTGACCTTGTACGGGACGGTCTTGAGCTCGGAGCCGACCTCGTCGTAGCGACGGCCCATGAAGCGCTTGATGGAGAAGACGGTGTTCTTCGGGTTGGTGACGGCCTGGTTCTTTGCGGCCTTGCCAACGATGCGGTCGCCGTCGGGGCGGAAGCCCACGACGGACGGAGTGGTGCGGTCACCCTCGGAGTTCACGATGATGGTGGGCTTGCCACCCTCGAGGACGGCCATTGCAGAGTTTGTAGTACCAAGGTCGATGCCAAGAATCTTTGCCATGGTGTTGTTCCTTTCCTTTGTTCCCCAGGTCGCTTTCGGGGCCGAGGGGGCCTATGTTCTGCG
>JBJEHP010000275.1:0-1658 GCA_051876145.1 Coriobacteriales bacterium
TCATGGACGCGGTACGGACACGCAACGGCAACCTCTCCGTGCAATGCGGCATGGTCATCGCAGACAGCACCCGGCTTTAGGCAACCACCACACGAAAGGCACGACATGAAGGCAAACGCGAAGGATCTCAGGGCCAAGGCGCTGGCCGGCTGCACGGGCATCATGCTCGCAGTCGCCCTCGTGGCGACGACCGGCTGCACGTCTAATGCTCAGACGAGCGCCGCCGCCGAGCAGTCGGACGGCAGCACCGACGTCCAGCAATCCATTCAAGAGGCTGCAGACAAGATGGACCTCGAGTACTCTGACCGCGACACGGATGCATCATACGATGAGAGCTCGGCGACGCACATCGCCCTGTCAGAGACAGGCGCGAGCATCTCAGGAGACAATGCCACCGCGTCGGGCTCCACGGTGACGATCACGGCGGCAGGGACCTACGTGATCACCGGAAGCTCGAGCAACGGGCAGATCGTCATTGACGCGCCCGACGACGCAAAGGTCCAGATCGTCCTTGACGGGGTCACGCTCTCCAACGGCAGCGGTCCTTGCATCCTGGCGAGCAATGCCGACAAGGTGTTCGTCACGCTCGCCGAGGGCACGGTGAACACGCTTTCCGACGGGAACAGCTGGACGCTTGCGGGCACCGAAGACGAGCCGGACGCCACAATCTTTGGTACCTGCGACCTCACCATCAATGGCAGCGGCACCTTGAACGTCAACGCCACCACGCACCACGGCATTCACAGCACCGACGACCTCGTCATCACCGGAGGCACTCTCAACGTCGAAGCCGCCAACGACGGCCTCGTCGGCAAGGACTCCGTCAAGATCGGCGGCGGGAGCGTGCACGTGACGGCCCAGGACAACGGCGTGAAGGCGACCAACGACACCGACGAGGACAAGGGCTTCGTGCTCATCAGCGCAGGCGACGTGGACATCGACGCGCAAGACGACGGCATCAAGGCGACGCGTCTCATCAACACCACCGGCGGCACGGTCACCGTCGATTCGCAAGACGATGCCCTGCACAGCGACACCAACCTGTGGCTCGAAGGCGGCACGCTCACCATCTCCGCCGCAGACGACGGCGTGCATGCGGAATACAGCCTCTGGCTCGCGGACGGCACGCTCGACATCACCAACAGCTACGAGGGCATCGAGGGACAGGACATCCTCGTGTCGGGCGGCAGCTCGAACGTCGCGTATTCCGACGACGGCATCAACGCCGCGGTGGCATCGGACGAGACGAGTTCGGAGAGCACGCAGACGGATGCCGCGCAGACGAGCGCGCAGCAGGCAGATGGCCAGCAAGCAGGCGGCCAACAGCCAGGCGGCCAGGCCTCGGGAGCGCAGCAGCCGAGCGGCCAGGGCATGCAGGCGGGCACGGGGCAGATGCCCGGCCAGCAATCCGAGACCGGCGGCTCGATCACCATCACCGGAGGGACCATCGACCTCGTGAGCACGCGTCAAGGCGACTCGCTCGACTCGAACGGGACGCTGCAGATCGAGGGCGGCACAATCACCACTTCGGGCGCCGCCAGCGGCGACAGCTCGGTGCTCGACTTCGAGACGAGCGGCACCATCAACGGCGGAACGTTCATCGGACTGGGCGCGGCGAGCATGGAGACGGGCTTCAGCAATTCCTCGCAGGCGAGCAT
>JBJEHP010000276.1:0-24870 GCA_051876145.1 Coriobacteriales bacterium
CATCGTCTCGCGCATCATCGTGGGGGTAGGGCTTGGCATCATGTTCCCGGTTGGCAATGCCACCATCATCGCGTTTTTCGACGGTGAGCGCCGCGAGCGGCTCCTCGGCTTCGGCATCACCATCCAGTTCGTGTTCAACCTGATCTACACGACGCTCGCGGGCTATCTGACTGAGCTCGGCTGGAACTACTCGTTCCTCGCGTACCTGATTGGCCTCGTGCCGCTCGTCATCGCGGCCATCTGGATGCCCGAGGCCAAGTGGCACGTGCTCGACAAGGCGGACAAGGGGATTCCCACCGCCGCGGCGAAGGGCCCCAAGGAGAAGGTCCCGCGCGCCATCTGGGGCTATGCTCTGTTCGCGCTTGCCTGCTGGACCTGCGTGGTCACCGTGCAGATCGTTACCTCGAGCGTTCTCGACGCCCGCCAGCTGGCAGGCCCCGGCGAGGCGGCGCTCGTCATCAACTGCTGCGGCATCGGTACCATTGCGTGCGGCTTGCTCTTCCCGTACCTGGTGCGCCTGTTCAAGGCGCGGCTGTTCGGCGTGGGCGCGCTGATCACGGCGCTTGGCATCCTGCCCGTGTTCTTTGCCGACAACACCATCGTGTACGCAATCGGCGTGTTCCTGCTCGGCTTTGGCGGGTCGGCGTTTTTCACGGCAGCGCAAGATGCCACCGGCAACCTCGCCCCCAAGACGCGCGTTCCATTCGTGTCGGGCATCATGACCTCGATGATGAACCTCGGGCCCTTCATCGGCCCCTACATCTTCGCGGCGTCCATGGCGGTGATGCCGGCGATGGGGCTGAACGCGATCTTCCCGGTGCTGCTGGTGATTTCCGCCGTGTGCGCGGTCATCGGCCTGGTGCACCCCATGAAGGCACTTGTCATGGAGAAGAAAGACTAAGCATCAGCGCAGGCGTAGGCGTTTGCGGTAAGCGGCTCCTGCGCTGCGCGCCTAGTAGCCCGGCGCCCCGGGAATCGTCGGGGCATTGGGCGAGAGCTGGATCTGGCTCACGTAGCCCTTGGGGTGCTTGCGTTGGTCGACGGGCTTTTCAAGCAGCTCGCGCAGCTCGGTTGGCACGCACTCGACCATCCACCTGCACGCCTCTTCGAGCGTGCAGTCGTAGTTGCCGTAGTGCCAGTCCGGGAAGAGGTGGACTTCGGACTGCACCGTCGCGTTGACCATGAAGCGCAGCTTCTCGGTCAGCTCGACGCCGTGGAACTCGGTGATCGTGCGCTCAAGGGCGGCGATGCGCAGACGTGGCGCGTACTGGTCGAGCGAGTTGTAGTCGTTCGACTTGGCCGCGTTGCGGAAGAACGAGAGGTGGCGCGAGACCGTCAGCTCGGACGAGTAGTAGCCTTCGTACCATGACATCGTCCGCCCAATCTCGTTGGCGCCGGTGTGGTGGATGTAGCTCACGTACCACTGGACGATGCTGAACTTGTCCGTGAAGTAGCGGTAGAACGTCGCGCGCGAGATGCCGGCGCGCTTGCAGATGGCAGAGACCGGGATCTTGTCGAGAAGCTGCTCTTTCATGAGGTGCTCGAGGGCCTTGGTAACGGCGATCTTCGTGTCGACATTGGAGAAGAGGGTGATGCTGCTGGGTTCTTGCGTACGTCCTGGGGTAGAGTTCACTGCATCTCCTCGTGGTTGTCGGCGTGCTGGATTACGCATTCGTAGAAATCTAATTATAGGGATAGTCACTAAGAATCAGCGGAGTTAATTGATATGGCGCGTTGCTTCTATTGCTGCCACTGCGGCAGGTGCGGCCCCGGCTCCGGCGGCGGGGGCAAGCTCAACCCGCCCGGGTACTGCCCGTTTTGCCAGACGCAGAACCCGAAGGATGCGGCCATGTGCGCTTCATGCGGCAAGCCGCTGCCAAAACCCGCGGGCGTGCACAAGCGCGGGACCGACGGTCAAGAGGCCGGCAATTTGTAGCGGGAATATGTTTGCAAAATCAATTTGCCATTTTCCAGAACAAATGCGCTATAATCCGTTCTCGCCGATGGGGATGTAGCTCAGCTGGGAGAGCATCACGTTCGCAACGTGGGGGCCGAGGGTTCGAATCCCTTCATCTCCACCATCGCGCAACATCAGGGGCCTTCGGGCCCCTTTTTCATTTTTCGGGTGCGGGAAGGCTACTCGTAATGCCCCTTGCACGACACGATGAGAAGCGCATCGTTCTCGATTTTGTAGACGAGCCTGTTCGATTGGTCGATGCGCATGCTCAACAGACCGAATCTGCTGTATTTCAGACGCTCCGCCTTGCCCGGCAGGGCGGAGTCTGTGCTGCCAGCGCTTCTTTCGATGGCCATTATTAGCTTGTTGATGCGTCGCAGGGTCTTTCGGTCCTGGTCTTGCCACCAGACGTAGTCGTCCCACGCCGAATTGCTCCAGATAATGCGCATCTAGTCCTCGATCAGTTCGTGCTCTGCGGCATTGCCATCGAGCATGTCGAGGTAGAGCGCGTCCATTTTTGCAGTGAATTCGCGCTCGGTGGGAGCGGGGGATACGACAGCGAAGGGGAATCCGCGATGTGCCACGAATTGACGTGCGAACACGTTGAAGACTGCCGTAGGTGTGAGGCCAATCTCCGAGGATACTTGTTCGATTTCGTGTTTGAGATCGGAATCGAGCCTGATATTGAGCGTGCTTGTAGCCATGATGACTCCTATCAGAAGCGCCTACTTTCATAGTAAATGTATACAATAGGAATATTTCATAAGCAATATGTGGCGCAATATGCACAAAAAGTTAAGCTATTGAAAAGGACCAGCTGATCTGCTCGGAAGACGGCGCTTTGCTGAGCGCCTGGTGCTCGTATACTCGAGAGGGGCAAATCACCCCACTTGATTCTTCGACGCTGATGGGAGCAGGATACGGTGGAGGAGACGTTTCTGTCGGAGCTGATTCCCGCGACGAAGCTCGCGGTCATCCAGGCACTCGACGAGCTGTGCAGCACGCGCAGCTTCGAGCGCATCGGCGTCGTCGACATCGCCAAGCAGGCGGGTATCAGCCGCTCGAGCTTCTACTACCATTTCTCGAGCCGCAACGACGTCGTGCACTACCTCTCGCGCTTCGCGTTTGCGCAGGGCATCGACCGCATCGGACGCGGGCTCACGTGGTTCGAGGGGCACTACACGACGACGCGCATCCTGCACCCCTACCGCAACCTGATCATCGCAGCGGCGGGCGCGCAGGGCTACGACGGCGCTGCGAACAGCTACAGGCGCCACCGGAGCGCGACCCTCATCGCGACGATACGCGAGCATGGGGTCGAGGTCACCGAAGGTCTCGCGTTCGAGGCGCTCGCGCTCGCGTCTGCCGAGCAGGTGATGACGGACAAGTTCATCCGCGGCGACTTTGGCACGATGACCATCTGCAGCTTCTGCACGTACCTGACGGGCATTGTTCCCGAGAACCTGCGCGCTGCGATGGGGGCGTGAAAACGAAGCGGCCCTGCGCGTCGTGGTGACGCGAGGGCCGCAAACGAGGCGCCAGATTATCGGAGCTTCTAGTAGAGCGTGGTGCCGTGGTCGATGAAGAGGATCTGTGCCGTGATGGCCTTCGAGGCATCGCTTGCAAAGAACAGAGCCGCCTGCGCCTGGTCCTCCGGCTGCGCCTCGGGGAGCGTCTGGTCCATGTGGCGGGCGCAGACCTCGGCGAACGGGTCGAAGGTGGCGAGCTTGTCGGGCGTGTTCAGCGCGGTCGGCGTCGGGCCCGGGGCAATGGCGTTGCAGCGGATGTCGGTGTCGGCGTAGTAGCACGCGATGTTCTTGGTCATGCCGTTGACGGCGGCCTTCGCGGCGGAGTACGCGATGCCGGCGACGCCGCGGCTGCCGATGGACGAGACGTTGACGATCGAGCCCTCGCCGCGCTTCTCCATGTCCTCGAGCACGTACTTGCACATCCAGTAGGTGCCGTACTGGTCGATCTTGACGACATAGTCGTACCAGTCCTCTTCGCACTTGTTGATGGGCTTGTGCTTATCGGCGATGCCCGCGGAGTTCACGAGCACGTCGACCCTGCCGTATTCGGCGATGCAGGCGTCGACGGCCTTTCGGCAGTCCTCCTGCACGGAGAGGTCGGCAGAAACGCTCGCCGCGATGCCGCCGTCTGCGACGATCTGGTCGACGACCTCCTGGTTTGCCTCGACGCGACGCGAGACGCAGAACACCTTCGCGCCCTCCTTGGCAAACAGCACTGCCGTTGCGCGTCCAATGCCCGAGTTGGCGCCCGTGACGAGGGCGACCTTGCCGTCAAGCTGTCCCATGTGATGTCCCTTCTTCGTGTTTGCGCTTGATTGCGCTGGTTTGCGCTGTCGATGAGGATAGGGATGCGCCATGGGCGCCGGATAGTGCCATCTGCACACAATCGCGGTTGTGTACGAGGCCGATTTGCCGATGTGCCCCATGCCCGGCGGCAGCGGCGCTTGGCGCGGGGAGGCCGCTTTTCCGCAGGCGGCTCGTCTCTTGCGCCTTTGGCGCGACCGCGTCGGCTTGCGCGCGGTTATTGCGCTATTATCTACGCAGCCCAGACCACGGGCCAAAACGCACTGATTTCACGGAGGTAGCTGCAATGCCCCAGGCATACGATCCGCACGCAATAGAGCCAAAATGGCAGGAGCAGTGGGAGAAGGACTCCCTGTTCAAGATCCCGCCCGCGAGCACGAGGCCCGCGAAGTACGTCCTCGAGATGTTCCCGTACCCGTCGGGCGACATCCACATGGGGCATGTCCGCAACTACACGATCGGCGACGTGTACGCGCGCTACCTGCACATGAACGGCTACGACGTCTTGCACCCCATCGGGTGGGACGCCTTCGGCCTGCCGGCAGAGAACGCCGCCATCAAGCACAACACGCAGCCCGCCAAGTGGACGTTCAAGAACATCGAGACCCAAAAGGCCAGCTTCAAGCGCATGGGCCTTTCCTACGATTGGGACCGCACCGTCATCACCTGCAAGGAGGACTACTACCGCTGGGGCCAGTGGTTCTTCCTCAAGATGTACGAGAAGGGCCTCGCCTACCGCAAGAGCAATCCGGTCAACTGGTGCCCGAGCTGCAAGACCGTGCTCGCCAACGAGCAGGTCGAGCAGGGCACGTGCTGGCGCTGCCACAGCGTCGTCGAGCGCAAGGAGCTCGACCAGTGGTATCTCAAGATCACCGACTACGCCCAAGAGCTCCTCGACGACCTCGACCAGCTCGACGGCTGGCCCGAGCGCGTCAAGCAGATGCAGGCCAACTGGATCGGCCGCTCCGAGGGCGCGCACGTCGACTTCACGCTGTGCGACGAGAACGGTGAGCCCACCGACACCAAGATTACCGTGTTCACGACCCGCGCCGACACGTTGTTCGGCTGCTCGTTCTTCCTACTGGCACCCGAGCACGAGCTCGTCAAGAGCCTGATCGCGGGCACCTCCTACGAAGAGGCATGCAACGAGGTCATCCGCATCGCTGAGAAGACGACCGCCGTCGAGCGCACCATGGGCGATTACGAGAAGCACGGCGCCTTCACCGGCCGCTACGTCGTCAACCCGGTCAACGGCATGAAGGTCCCGGTCTGGATTGCAGACTACGTCCTGACCGACTACGGCACCGGCGCCGTCATGGCCGTCCCCTCGGGTGACCAGCGCGACTTCGAGTTCGCCAAGAAGTACGGCCTGGACATCCCGCCCGTCATCGTCAAGGAAGACGATCCGCTCTACGAGCAGCTGAAAGGCGAGAAAGAACGCGTCGTGAGCATGGTCGACTGGGATCAGGCAAACGCCGAGCCCGGCATCATGGTGCAGTCCGGCGAGTTCACCGGCATGAAGGGCGGCAAGGGCTCCGAAGGCGCCGCTGCCGTGATTTCCTGGCTCGAAGAGCACGGATGCGGCGAGGGGACGGTCAACTTCCGCCTGCGCGACTGGCTGGTCAGCCGCCAGCGCTACTGGGGCAACCCCATCCCCATGGTGTACTGCGACGACTGCGGCATCGTCCCGGTCAACGAGGAGGACCTCCCCGTCACGCTGCCCATGGACATCGACATCGCCGCGGGCGAGACGCTCAAGGACAGCAAGGAGTTCTACGAGTGCACCTGCCCCAAGTGCGGCAAGCCCGCGCACCGCGAGACCGACACGATGGACACGTTCACGTGCTCCTCGTGGTACTACATGCGCTACACCGACCCGCACAACGACACCGCGCCGTTCGACAGCGCCAAGGTCAACCACTACATGCCGGTCGACCAGTACATCGGCGGCATCGAGCACGCGATCCTGCATCTGCTCTACAGCCGCTTCTGGACCAAGGTTGCCCGCGACCTCGGCATGGTCGACTTCGACGAGCCGTTCACGAACCTCCTGTGCCAGGGCATGGTCAAAGACGAGCACGGAGAGACCATGTCCAAGTCCAAGGGCAACGTCGTCTCGCCCGAAGACGTCATCGCCAACTACGGCGTTGACGCCGCGCGCGCCTACATCCTGTTCATGGCCCCGCCCGATAAGGATCTGCAGTGGGACGACAAGGGCTGCGCTGCCATGGAGCGCTTCTTGAAGCGCGTCTGGAACCAGGTGTGGACGCTGGCGGAAGAAGGCGGCACGGGCACCGACGACTCCAAGGATGCCAAGGCGTTCAACCGCAAGCTGCACCAGACGATCCGCAAGGTCACCGAGGACATCGACCGTTTCAACTTCAACACCGCCCTCGCGGCGATCATGGAGCTGTCCAACGCGACTGCCGACTACCTGAAGAAGCCGGCCGAGCAGCGCGACGAGAAGCTGTGCGCGCAGGTCGCCGACACGCTCGTCAGGTTGCTGTCGCCCTACGCCCCGCACTGGGCCGACGAGCTGTGGACCGCGGCGCTCGGCAACGAGGGCAGCGTGTACCAGCAGCAGTGGCCGACCTACGACGAGGCCCAGGCGGCCGAAGACGAGGTCGAGCGCGCCGTCATGATCGGCGGCAAGGTCCGCGCCAAGATCACAACCCCGGCAGACGCCGACGAACAGGCCATTATCGACGCGGCGCTCGAGGCCGTCGCCGACCGCATCGCGGGCAAGACCGTCCGCAAGACCATCGTCGCCCCGACGGTCGTGAACGTGGTCGCTAACTAGGAAATTAGCTCGCGTTTCAAGCTTAAAGGGGGCTGAAAAGCCCCCTGAACCCCTAGAACGCGGGCTAATCCTCTCGTTAGAATGGCGGCGAGAGGAGGTGCCCGCATGAGGCTCGCAATCTGCAAGCACAGCGCGCTTCGCTGCCTGCGCCATGTAAGGCGCGTCAACGGAAGAGCTTGGCCCCTCGGCAGGAGGTCCGACCTGAGCTCCCCGGACCCCTCGCCCTACCAGCGCTGGTCGAGAAAGCGGGTCGAGGCGGAGCGGCAAAGACTGTTCGGCCGAGACATCCCCAGCGAAACGCTCGACATCGCCGTCCCTCATGAGAGCGACCGCGTCGCGCTGTCCCTTGTCCGCAACACAATCTATGCGCGAGGTCTCCCCGAAGAGGCGTTCGTGCAGGTCACCCCCGAACTGTGCATGAGCTCGCCCGAGCTGCTGTTCGTCGAGCTGGCAGGCGAGCTTTCCCCGCTTGACCATCTCCTGCTCGGCTATGAGCTGTGCGGTGCGTATGCTCTCGACCCCTTCGATTCAAGGTACGGCGAGGCGCGGATGGGCCTTGCCCCCGTGACGAGCGTACGGGCCATCCGCACCTTCCTCGATCGCGCACGCGGCGTGCGAGGCTCGGACAAGGCCCGCGAGACGCTGCGCTTCCTTTCGGATAATGCCTGGTCGCCGGCGGAGGCGGCGCTTGCCGCGTTGCTCGCCTTACCGCTGGAGTGCTACGGCTACGGCTTCGGCCCCTGCCTGCTCAACGGGCGCATCCAGACTCCGGCGGAACTCGCCGGGACCACAAATGCCCGCTCCCGCGTGCCCGACATCATGATTCCGGGCACGAAGGTCGGGATCAACTACGACGGCGCGGGGCACCTCGACTTGGGACGAATCTCGGATGCCGCCCGCGAGCAAGCCCTGCATCCGCAGAGCGCGCATGCGAAGCGCGGCCTGCAGGAAAGCCTCGATGCCATCCGCGGCAAGGCGGTCGACGATATCCGCCGCAACAGGGAGCTCACGGCCCAGGGGCTCATCGTGTTTCCCGTCGTGAAGGAGTACCTCCGCGCGCCGCACGGGCTTGACCACGTGGTCCGGCAGATGCTTCTTTCCATGGACGCACCTGCGAGGGCGCGGCATGCGTTTCTCGCAGAGCTGCTCGACACCTCGTTTGCCGCACGCGAACGTCAGATGCTCGTGTCGACGGCATTTTTCGGGACGCCTTTCCGCCTGCAGGGCGAGAGGGTTGAGGCTGTGGTGAGACTGCGGAAAAGAGCGCGCGTTTCAAGCAATTTGCGGGCGTAAGCGCCGCCGGAATCCTTCAAACGCGAGTTAATTGTGACGATACCGTGACGATGGTTGCACAAGGCCGTCGGCATCAGTATGATAAATCAGCTTTGACAAGGCATCGGCTGACGTATGCCTTGAGGTCGTTTCGGCCACGGTATGGCTTTCTACGCCGCCGTCGCAAAGTAATACGCGTCACGGTTGTGGAAGTGGGTTTGCCCCACTTTCTTTGTTTGTAAAGGAGGGTTGAGCGTATGGCCAACAAGGCAGAGATGCTCATCGAAGAGCTCGAACCGCTGGCAGCGGAGCACGAGCTCGAGCTGGTCACTGTCGAGATCGCAGGAACCCGCAAGAACCCGGTTCTCCGCGTGTATATGGACACGCTGGCGGGCGGCATCACGCTAGATCAGCTGGCGGAGGCCGAAGAGTGGGTTGACGCGAAGATCGAGGAGCTCGACCCCTTCGAGGACGCTTACACGCTCGAGGTCTCGTCCCCGGGCATCGACCGTCCGCTCCGCAAGCGTGGCGACTACGACCGCTTTGCCGGCGAGGAGGCGACGCTCACCCTCAAGCACGGCAAGGCGCATGGCATCTTGAAGGGCATCGAAGGCGACGAGGTCGTGTTGACCTCGGATGACGGGGAAGAAACCCGCGTCGCGTTCGATGACATCAAGAAGGCAAACATCATCGGCCGCATCGACTTCAGCGGCCATGGTCTCGGCAATTCCGCCGACTCTACAACAGAATAAGGAGGAACCATGTCATCTGCACTCATCGAGGCCCTCACGGACCTTGCAAAAGAGAAGAACATCGACGAGCTCGCGCTGCTCGACCGCCTGGAAACCGAGCTCGCGCGCACGTACAAGCAGATCCTCGGGCTGGAGTGGGACGCGAACGTCACCATCGACCGCGAGTCCGGCAAGATCTACGTCTACGAGATGGTCGGCCTGGGCGAAGAGGACCCCGAGACGGGCGAGTACGAGGACTACGAGCCGCGTGACGTCACGCCGGAAAACGTCAACCGCATCGTCGCCCAAAACGCGAAGCGCGTGATCAACGAGATCGTCCGCGACGCGGCCCGCGCCAACATCTACCGCGAGTTCGCCGACCGCAAAGGCGAGCTCATCACCGGCACCGTCTTGCAGTCCACGCCCGACTTCACCGTCATCAAGATCCGCGACGGCGTCGAGGCCGAGCTGCCGCACTACGACAAGAAGCGCTACCCCAACGAGCGCAATGAGAAGCCGGACAACGAGTACTACCAGCACAACCAGCGCATCAAGGCGCTGATCATCGACGTGCGCGACCCCGACCTGACGCAGCAAGACGCGATGGGCCGCACGCAGGGGAGCAACCACGCCGGCATCATCGTGAGCCGCACGCACCCCGATCTGATCCGCCGCCTGCTCGAGCTCGAAGTGCCCGAGATCTACGACGGCGTCGTCGAGGTCAAGTCCATCGCCCGCGAGGCAGGCGCGCGCTCCAAGATTGCCGTCTACTCCCGTGAGGCCAACCTCGACCCGGTCGGCGCCTGCGTCGGCCCCAAGGGCTCCCGCATCCGCATGGTCGTCGGCGAGCTGCGCGGCGAGCGCATCGACGTCATCCAGTGGAACGAGGACCCGGCGGTCTACGTGGCAAACGCGCTGTCTCCTGCGAAGGTCTCCGACGTCATCATCGACGAGGACACGCACTACGCGACCGTCATCGTCCCCGACGACCAGCTGTCGCTGGCCATCGGCAAGGAGGGCCAGAACGCCCGCCTGGCCGCGCGCCTGACCGGCTGGCACATCGACATCAAGTCGGCGAGCCTCATCGCGTCCGGTGCTGCCGGCGCCGGCGTCGACTCGCTCATCGACGACGATGACGAGCAGGACTTCGACGAGGCGGGCGACCGCCGCTGCGAGCACGTCAACGAGGACGGCACGCGCTGCCGCAACCACGCGCGCCCCGGCTCCCGCTTCTGCGGCATCCACGCCGAAGACGACGAGGAAGACCTCGAGGTCGAAGGGGAGTCCCTCATCTAATGGCAAACAAGACTCCGACACGCACGTGCGTGGCCTGCGGCAAAAGCGGCGACAAGCGCTCCTTCGTGCGCATCGTGCGCACGCCCGACGGCAGCATCAAGCTCGATTTGACGGGCAAGGTCGCCGGCAGGGGCGCGTACCTGTGCAAGGAGTCGTCATGCTTCGAGAAGGCGGCCCAAAAGCGCCTTCTCGATGCCAAGCTCCGCTGCAAGGTGAGCGCAGACGATTACAGACGGTTGGAAACGGAATTCGCGCAGGTCTGCCCAGACGCAGGAGTGCGCAGTAGGGATGGTGAATAGATGGCAGGCGTGCGCGTACACGAACTGGCCAAGGAGTTTGGCATGACCTCCAAGGAGCTCCTCGAGAAGCTCAAGGAGATGAAGATCCCCGCCAAGAACCACGCATCGACGTTGGTAGATGCCTACGTCGACAAGATCCGTAAGGAGCTCGGTCCCGAGCTGCAGGAGCGTGCCCAGCAAATCGAGGCGGAAAAGAAGAAGGCCGCGGCCGAGAAGATCCGCAAGGCCAAGGAAAACCGCAAGAAGATCGAAGAGGAGCACAAGGCCGACGTGCGCAAGGAGCTCGAGCGCCGCGAGGAGGAGCGCAAGGAGCGCGCCGCCGCAAACGGCGAGGAGCAGCCCAAGAAGGAGGAGAAGCCCGAGAAGAAGGTCGTGAAGAAGCACTCCTCCGTGTTCGACGGCCTGCTCTCGCAGATCGCCTCCGAAAACGACCGCCTCGCGCACGAGCGCGCCGAGGCCAAGAAGGCCGAGCAGGAAAAGAAGGCAGCGCATGCCAACAACTCCGGCAAGCGCGGCTCTTCCGATAAAAACGACAGCCCGTATCGCGAGAAGGGCGCCGGCAAGAAGAAAAAGGGCAAGCGCGCTGTCGAGTCCGTGGACTCCGAGTCCGAGGACGACCGCTACCGCCAGATGGCACACGATGCCGAGCGTCTCGAGCGCAACAAGGTGCTCGAAGAGGCGCGCGCCGCTGTCGCCGAGGCGGAGAAACAGTCGACCGGCCGCCGCAAGAAGCGTAAAGAGCACCGCAAGGCCGAGGCTGCGAAGAAGGCTGCCGAGGAGGCGGCAAAGAAGGCAGAGGCGCTCGGCGTCGCCGTCGGCACCATCACGGTCACGAGCGGCATCACGGTCGGCGAGCTCGCCGAGGCCCTCGACGTCCCCGGCAACGAGATCGTCAAGCGCCTGTTCTTGCTGGGCACCCCGCTCACGCTGACGCAGTCCATGAGCGACGATTTGGTCGAGCTCATTGCCGGCGACCTCGGCCGCGAGATCAAGATCATCTCGCCGGAAGAGGAAATGCAGTTCACGTTCCACGACGACGAGTCCGACCTCAAGCCGCGCCCGCCGGTAGTCACGGTCATGGGCCATGTCGACCACGGCAAGACGTCCCTGCTCGATGCCATCCGCCACTCTGGCGTGCAGCAAACCGAGGCGGGCGGCATCACGCAGGCCATCGGCGCTTCCGTCGTCTACATCAACGGGCATCAGATCACGTTCATCGATACCCCGGGCCACGAGGCCTTCACCGCCATGCGTGCGCGCGGTGCCCAGGTCACCGACATCATCGTGCTGGTCGTCGCGGCAGACGACGGCGTCATGCCCCAGACCATCGAGGCAATCGACCACGCGAAGGCCGCCGACGTCCCGATTGTCGTCGCCATCAACAAGATCGACAAGCCCGGCGCGAACCCCGAGCGCGTGAAGAGCGAGCTCGCCGAGCGCGGCGTCATCCCCGAGGAGTGGGGCGGCAACAACATGTTCGTCGAGGTCTCTGCTAAGCAGAACCTCAACATCGACGAGCTGCTCGAGACGATCATCCTCCAGGCCGAGGTCCTCGAGCTCAAAGCCAACCCCGACACGACCGCGAGCGGCTTTGTCATCGAGGCAAACCTCGACAAGGGCCGTGGCCCCGTCGCGACCGTCATCGTCCAGCGCGGCACGCTGCGCGTCGGCGATTCCCTGGTCGCGGGCGTCTGCTATGGCCGCGTCCGCGCGCTCATCGACCCGAAGGGCAACAACGTCGACGAGGCCAAGCCGTCCGACCCGGTCGAGATCCTCGGCCTGCAGGCCGTCCCGTCGGCAGGCGACGAGTTCGCCGTCTTCGAGGACGATTCCGAGGCCCGCAGCCTTGCGCAGGAGCGCGAGCTCAAGCAGCGCATGGCCCAGCAGGAGGCTCCGCGCCACGTCAGCCTGGACGACCTGTTCGCCCGCATCGAGGCGGACAAGCTCGCCGAGCTCAACCTCATCATCAAGGCCGACACCGTCGGCTCCATCGAGGCGCTGCAAGGCCAGCTGGACAAGATGGACCAGTCCGAGGTCCGCATCAACGTCATCCACGCGGCAGTCGGCGGCATCACCGAGACCGACGTCAACTTCGCCGCGGCATCCGACGCCATCATCATCGGCTTCGGCGTGCGCCCGCAGGCGGGCGTGCGTGCCGTCGCAGACCGCGAGAAGGTCGAGATTCGCCTCTACCGCGTCATCTACCAGGCGATCGAGGACATCAACGCCGCACGCGTCGGCCTGCTTGCCCCCGAAGAGGTCGAGGTCGACACGGGCTCTGCCGAGGTCCGCGAGGTCTTCAAGATGCCCAAGATCGGCGCCATCGCAGGCTGCGTGGTCACCGAGGGCGAGATCTCGGCAACCGACAAGGTCCGCATCGTGCGCGACGGCGTTATCGTCCACGACGGTACCATCGCGTCCATGCGCCACTACCGCGACGATGTCACGTCGGTCAAGGCCGGCACGGAATGCGGCATCGGCATCACCGACTACCAAGACGTCAAGCAAGGCGACATCATCGAGGGCTACCGCATCGAGCAGGTCGCACGTAAGGAATAACCATGAAGCAGACTCCCGCTTCGCGTCGTGCTGCAGAGGAGCTCAGGGCGAAGCTCGCCGACGTGCTCCTCTTCCAGATCTCGGACCCCAGGCTCGAGCTGGTCACCATCACCGACGTGGAGGTATCAAAGGACCGCGAGGTCGCAGACGTGTACGTTTCTGCCGACAAGGACCGCTACGACGAGGTTCTGGCCGGCCTCGAGGCGGCGAAGGGCCGCATCAGGTCGCTCGTCGGCAAGAAGCTCGGCTGGCGCGTGACGCCCGAGCTTCGCTACAAGATAGATCGCTCCGTCGACGCTGCAGAGCGCATCGCGACGGTGCTGGAGGAAGAGCACAAATGGCAAAGCTCGATTACGGACCAGCAGTAGAGCTGCTCAAGGGGGCGCACACCGTGGCCATCTGCGGCCACGTCAACCCCGACGGTGACGCGCTGGGCAGCGTGCTCGCGCTCACGTGCGCGCTACGCTCCGCGGGCTACCAGGTGACGCCGCTTCTGGCGACGCGCGAGCGCCCGCACCTGTACGACTTCCTGTACGCGTACGAGGACCTGACGCCCGCGTGCGAGTACGGGGCCGTGCCCGACGTCTTCATCAGCGTCGACGTGCCGTGCATCCAGCGTACGGGCGACGGCGTGTACGTGTTCAACCGTGCGCGCAAGACCATCGCCATCGACCACCACCAAGGTCCCGCGGACTTTGCGAACGTGAACCTCGTCGACGACGGCGCTGCGGCCGCCGGCATGCTCGTGTGGGACTTCATCGAGCAGGCGGGCATCGAGCGCACGCCCGATATAGCGACGTGCTGCTACACGGCGCTCGTCACCGACACGGGCAGGTTCCAGTTCCAAAACGCCGATCCGGATGCCCTGAAGGCGGCTGCGTCCATGGCCGAGGCGGGGGCGTCTCCGTCCGAGATCTCGCGCCAGGTCTACCAGCGCCGCAACATGGCCGCGCTCAAGCTCAACTCGCTCGTCATCGACCGTATGAACCTGATCTGCGACGGCAGGGCCGTCATCTCGTGGGTGCGGGAGAAGGACTTTGCCGAGCTGGGCGCCACGAAGGACGACGGCGAGTCCCTCATCGATACCATCAGGCAGCTCGACGGCATCGAGGTCGCCGTCATGCTGCGCGAGCAGGGGCCCATCGTGCGCGGCAGCATCCGCTCCAAGACCGACCGCGACGTGGCCACCATCGCCGAGAAGATGAACGGCGGCGGCCACAAGGCCGCGGCCGGCTTCACCATCAAGGGGCGTCTGGAAAACGCGTATGACCAGGTTGTCGATCTGCTCAGCAAGTCGTTCGAGCAGACGCCGGTCGCGCGCGAGACGCTTGATGCCGAGGTGACGCGCACCACCGTGTTCCGCCGTATCGGCGAGGGACGGTAATGAAGCGCGGCACGAGCGGGCTGTGCGGCGTGCTCGCCATCGACAAGCCCGCGGGAATCACCTCGCACGACGTGGTCGACCGCGTGCGCCGCATCACCGGCGAGCGCAGGGTCGGGCATGCGGGCACGCTCGACCCCATGGCGACCGGCCTCATGCTGGTCGGCGTGGGGGCGGCAACCCGCCTGTCCAACTACCTGACCGGCCACGACAAGGCATATTCGGCGCGCATCGTCTTTGGCGTCGCCACCGACACCGACGATGCGGAAGGGCGCATCGTCACGCAGTTCTCCTCGAGCGCGCCGGGCGAGGGCCTGGCCGTGCTCGAAGGGCTCGACCCGCAGCAGACGCTCTCGTCGCTCGTGGGCAAGGTAAAGCAGCTGCCCCCCGCGTATTCGGCAATCAAGAAAAACGGCGTCACCGCGTACAAGGCGGCACGCGAGGGCAAGGCGCTCGAGCTCGAGGCACGAGACGTCGAGATATTCGACGCGCAGTTCGCGGGCAGCGGCACCATGCCGGTCGACCTCGACGACGGACAGGGCGGGCGCTTTGTCGCGGAGCTGCCGTACTGGGACGTCCTGCTGCACGTGAGCAAGGGCACCTACATCCGCTCCATCGCGCGCGACCTCGGGCAGAGCCTCGGCTGCGGGGCCTACCTCGGCGCGCTGCGGCGCACGGCCATCGCGGGCTACACGCTCGACAGCGCGATTACGCTCGAGAGCTTTGCCGAGCTCGTCTCGCGCGGGCAGGCAATTCCCTGGTGCGACCCGACCGACCTGCTCGGGTTTCCCCGTCTGGACTTGAACGACGAGCAGGTCTGCGATGTGCAAAACGGGCGCGAGCTCGAGGGCGGCTACGACGCCGACGTGCAGCTCGTGTCCTGCGTTGCGGGCGGACGCCTGCTGGCCGTGTACAGCTGCAGCGCCGGCCGGCTCAAACCCGCCACGGTTATCCCCGGGGGTGTTGCCGGTGCCTGACAC
The DNA here is from genome assembly GCA_051876145.1 of Coriobacteriales bacterium. Taxonomy (GTDB): domain Bacteria; phylum Actinomycetota; class Coriobacteriia; order Coriobacteriales; family QAMH01; genus CACZQA01. The sequence goes on from JBJEHP010000276.1 coordinate 15,609, forward strand.
GTCTGCGCGCATCGTCCGCTGGAACCCGCTGTTGCACGACCCCATCTCGCTGGGGCGCGCGGTGGTTGCCATCGGCATCTTCGACGGCCTGCACCTGGGGCATCGGGCCCTGCTTTCCGAGGCGGCGGACGCCGCGGCAAAGCGGGGGGTCGCGCTCGTCGTGCTCACGTTCGAGAAAGACCCCGACGAGGTCTTCCGCAAGGACGACCAGGCGTTTGGCAAGCTCCTCGAAAACCCCGAGCGTCTCGAGATGCTCGCCGGGTTCACGGGCGGGACCGTCGTCGCGCTGCCGGCCGACCGCGACGTCTTCAACGTCGAGCCGGATGCGTTTTTGGACGCGCTCGAGAAGATCTGCACGCCGGTTGCCGTGTTCGTGGGGGACAACTTCCGCTTTGGGCACCGTGCGCGCGGAACGGTCGACGACCTGCGCGCATGGAGCGCCGCACATGGGTGCGCCTGCGAGCCGCGCTCGCTCATCCAGGAGGATGGCGTGACGGTGTCTTCCACGCGGATCCGGGCGCTTCTCAAGGCGGGGCACGTCGGGCAGGCGCGAAAGCTGCTCGCGGGCAGGGCCCATGCCATCACGGGACGCGTCGTCCACGGCAGGGGAGAGGGCACCGGCTTTGGCATCGCCACGGCAAACCTCGACCTGTCTGCCACGATGGTGGTGCAGCCCAAAGACGGCGTGTACGGCGGGTACGCGATCGTCGACGGGGTCTCGTATGCGGCAGCCATCAACATGGGCATCGCGAAGAGCTTCGAGGGGGCAAGCTCCCCGCTCGAGGCGCACCTGCTCGATTTCAAGGGCGACCTCTACGAGAAGAGCATTACGATAGTCTTTATCGAGTGGCTGAGGGAGTCGAAGGTCTTCGACGACCAAGACGAGCTCATCCGCACGATTCAAGGCGATATTGCATGGGTACGCGAAAACCTCGGCGAAGGTGTTCATGGCGCGCATTAGCGATGAGGACATACGGCGGGTCCGCGAGGCGATCGACCTGGTGTCGCTCGTCTCGGAGCGCGTCGTGCTCAAGCAGAAGGGGCGCCTGTTCTGGGGGTGCTGCCCGTTCCACAACGAGAAGTCGCCGTCGTTCAAGATCGACCCGGACTCGCAGCTGTGGCACTGCTTTGGCTGCGGCAAGGGCGGCGATGTCTTCGGCTACGTCATGGAATCCGAGCATCTCGAGTTTCCCGAGGCGGTGCGCGCGCTGGCGGACCGCGCCCACATCGACATCAAGGAAGTCGGCGGCAAGGGCGTGCCGCGCTCCCAGCGCGAACGCATGATGCTCGCCTGCAAAGAGGCCGAGGACTTCTACCACCTGCAGCTCATGCGCTCGCGCGATGCCGGCCCCGCCTCCGCCCGCGCCTACCTGCACGGCCGCGGGTTCGGGAGCGGCCCTTCGAAGGACTGGCACCTCGGCTATGCTCCGGGGCGCGGCAGCCTCGTCGCCCACCTGCAAAAACAGGGTTTTACCCGCGACGAGCTCGTCGGCGCGAACCTCGCCTACGTGAGCAAGAAAAACGGGCGCCTCGTCGACCGGTTCTACGAGCGCGTCATGTTTCCCATCCACGATCTGCAGGGGCGCACCATCGCCTTTGGCGGGCGGGTGATCGGGAAGGGCGAGCCCAAGTACCTCAACACCTCCGACACGCCGATTTTCAGCAAGTCGCACAACATGTTCGGCATCGACCGGGCCAAAAACGCCATCGTCACCGCGCACCAGGCCATCGTCGTCGAAGGCTACACCGACGTCATCGCGCTGCACGAGGCGGGCATCACGAACGCGGTCGCCACGTTGGGCACCGCGCTCACTGCGCAGCACGTCAAGCTGCTGAGCCGCTTCGCCAACACGATCGTCTACCTGTTCGACGGCGACGCCGCGGGGCAGAAAGCCGCCGACCGCGCAAGCGAGTTCATCGACTGGCGCTCGGCGGTGGAAAGCCGGCGCGACCCCATCGACCTGCGGGTCGTGGTCCTGCCCGACAACAAGGACCCGATGGAGTTCGTGAGCGCCAACGGCGCGCAGGGCATGCGCGAGGTGCTCGCGGAGTCGGTCCCGCTGCTGCAGTTCTCGATCGAGCGCTGCCTGGGCAAGTACGACCTGCGCAAGCCGGCCCAGAAGGTGCGCGCGATGGAAGACGCGCTGCAGATCCTGTATCCCATCAAGGATTCCGTGTCCGCGACAGACTATGTCAACCTCATCGCCGACCGTTTGAATGTGGAGTATACTGCCGTTGCTAAGGCACTAAGGGAGACCAAGGCTCCTATGGCTGCCCGCCATCAAGATGATCAAGCCGTCTTCCAAGCCGAACCGCCGCACATGAGTTCTGTGGCAAGGGAAATCATGGAGGCAGAACAGCAGTCGATACGCATGGAGCGCGAGCTAATCTCGCTTATCGTGACCGATTGCCATCTGCTCGATGAAGTGGGCAAGGAGCTCGTACGCATACAGTGGGTGGACAAGGCGTCGGAAGACATGGCCGATGCCCTGCTGACGGTTTCCCACGACGCGACTCCCGCACAGGCCCTCCTTGCCGTACAGAATGCATGCGCGCAAGCTCCGACGCTGCTCGCCGAGGTCATGGTCGAGACGGTGGACGAGGGCGAGAAGCTGTATCAGGCGCGTTTGCTTTTGAAGAGCCTGCGCGTGCGCGATCTCGAGCGCGGGGTCCGCAACGCGAAGGCGCGTATGCAAGGTGAGGGCAATCTCACCTCAGAGCAGCTCGACGAGCTGTTCGAGAAGACAGTGTCAATGCAGAAAGAGCTGGTGAGGCTTCGCAACGAGGCCCCCGGAGCTCCTATAGACTAGAAAAGGGGAGACCTTGGCTAAGAAGACGACGGAAAAAGCCGGTATCACGAAGGCCGAAGCTGCCAAAGCCCAGGCAAAGGCGCATGCTGACGAGGGGGTCCTGACCGAGGACCTCATCGAGAAGGCCGACGAGCTCATCAAGGAGGTCGGCAAGAAGGTCGAGCGCTCCATCGTCGAGAGCACCTTCGATGACGACGACCTCAACGACAAGCAGCTCGGGGCGGTCTACGACTACCTGAGCGCCAACGGCGTCAAGTTGACGGGCAAGGGCTCGATCGACGTCACCGAGTCGAACGACGACGACATCGACCCCGGCATGTCCGACGACGAGATCATGGACGGCATTCCCGAAGACGAGCTGCGCGCGAGCAAGGCTGCCGACGAGCTGGGCCAGGTCAACGAGATCGACCCCAAGAAGAAGGCCGCTGAGTCCAAGAAACGCCGCGCCGAGGCCCGCAAGGCCCGCATCGAGCAGAACTCCGTCGCCATGCTCACGGGCGATCCGGTGCGCATGTACCTCAAGGAGATTGGCAAAGTCGACCTTCTGACGGCGTCCGAAGAGGTTGATTTGGCCATGAAGATCGAGGCCGGCCTGAAGGCAACCGAAGAAATCGACAAGGCCGAAGAAGAGGGCCGCGAGCTCACGCGTCGCGAGCGCCGTCGCCTCACGCGTGTCGAGCAGGTCGGACTCGACGCAAAAGACCAGCTCATCGAGGCAAACCTGCGTCTCGTCGTCTCCATTGCCAAGCGCTATGTGGGTCGCGGCATGCTCTTCCTCGACCTGATCCAGGAAGGCAACCTCGGTTTGATCCGTGCGGTCGAGAAGTTCGACTACACGAAGGGCTTCAAGTTCTCCACCTACGCCACGTGGTGGATTCGCCAGGCCATCACGCGCGCCATCGCCGACCAGGCGCGCACGATCCGCATTCCGGTCCACATGGTCGAGACCATCAACAAGCTCGTCCGCATCCAGCGCCAGCTGCTTCAGGATCTCGGCCGCGAGCCAACGCCGGAAGAGATCGGCGAAAAGATGGACATGAGCGCCGAGCGCGTCCGCGAGATCCAGAAGATCAGCCAGGAGCCGGTCAGCCTCGAGACCCCCATCGGCGAAGAGGAAGACTCCCAGCTGGGCGACTTCATCGAGGACCACGAGGCAATCCGCCCCGACGATGCGGCGGGCTTCACGATGCTGCAGGAGCAGCTGGGCAAGGTTCTCGACGGTCTGGCCGAGCGCGAGCGCAAGGTCATCGAGCTGAGGTTTGGCCTGAAAGACGGCCATCCGCGTACGCTCGAGGAAGTAGGCCGCGAGTTTGGCGTCACGCGTGAGCGCATCCGCCAGATCGAGAGCAAGACGCTCGCCAAGCTGCGCCACCCGAGCCGCTCCAGCAAGCTCAAGGACTATCTCGAGGACTAGGCGCTGGCGTTGTTTGGAAGATATGGGACGATGCCTTGTGAATCTCGTTTATAATGCTTGCTTGTGCATGGCCCCATGGCGCAACGGTTAGCGCGATCGACTCATAATCGACAGGCTCCAGGTTCGAATCCTGGTGGGGCCACCAAACGAGCAATTGAAGGGCCGCATCCAAGAGGGTGCGGCCCTTTTCGTTTCTCAACCCCTCGCAGCAATCCCTGAGTGAGAAGAGTGGCACTGCCACACATCCCACGCAATGAGGGTGCGTACGCGTATGGGATGCGCAGGTACACACACATATATATATATTCTCGAAAACAAAGAGGATTGAAGAGCTTGGAGGCGACGACCGGATTCGAACCGGTGGTGAGGGCTTTGCAGGCCCCTGCCTTACCACTTGGCCACGTCGCCATTCAGCAAGCTGCGAATGGACATCTGCGGTAAAAAAGAGCCGGCCGAATGGGCCGGCTCTCTAGCAGATGATGGAGCGGAAGACGGGACTCGAACCCGCGACCCCAACCTTGGCAAGGTTATGCTCTACCAACTGAGCCACTTCCGCGCGACAGGAAGATATAATAGGGAAGCTCCCTAAAGAACGCAAGCATTATTTCAAAAAAATTTTTCCGCATACTCAGACACGAAAAAATGAAAAAACGTCTTGCAGCTTTCGCGAGTTCTGGTAGAGTATTCACTCGCTGGTAGCACAAGACAGCACTTTGGGCGATTGGCGCAGCGGGAGCGCGCTTCCCTGACACGGAAGAGGCCACTGGTTCGATCCCAGTATCGCCCACCAGATGTATTTGACAAAAGACCCCTTCCGGGGTCTTTTTTATATGACATGTGAAAGCGGGCACGCGATTGCCCTTGGAGGTACCTTGGAGTTTCTAGCTAGCATTGTTGCGCCGCTCACCACGGTCAACGGTTGGGCAGAAGTGCTCATCCTCATGTTCCTGGAAATGGCCCTTGGTATCGACAATCTCGTGTTCATCGCGATCACCACTGACCGCCTCCCCAAAGACAAACAGCATATCGGCCGCAGGCTCGGCCTTGGCGCCGCCATGGTCATGCGCTGCATCCTTCTATGCTGCGTCGTGTGGATCATGTCAATCAACGTCGTCCTGTTCACGCTGCCGTTTGGCGTCGAGGGCGGACAGACCGCCATCGACGTGCGCGACATGGTCTTTCTGGTCGGCGGCCTCTACCTCATCTACAAGGGCATCTCCGAGCTCAAGGAGTCGTTCGAGGCGGCGCGCGACCTGCCAGGAGAGCTGGGCGGCCAAACTCCCCAGCCGCGCAAGCGCATCGGCCTCGCGCGTGCCGTCGGCACCATCATGGTCATGGACATCGTGTTCTCGCTCGATTCCGTCATCACCGCTGCTGGCCTTTCCGGCCAGATTCTCGTGATGATCATCGCGGTCATCGGCGCCGTGTCGATCATGATCGTGTTCGCTGATCCCATCAGCAACTTCATCAACAGAAACTACGAGATCAAGGTCGTCGCCCTCGCGTTCATCACGCTCGTGGGCGTCGAGCTGCTCTTCGAGGGCTTCCACGTCGAGACGATCGCCGGGGCGCCCATAAGCACGCTTCTCTACGGCATGATGATCTTCGGCTTTGCCGTGTCGCTTCTCATCATGCTCCAGCGCCGCGTGCGCGAAAACGCGCACAAGCGCATCTCTTCAGAACAGGCACCTGCAGCTCCAGCCGGCTCCGGCGAGCAGAACAGCGAGAACTAGCACATGAGCGAATACATCACGAACGTCGAGCAACTGTCCGCGCTCGCCACCAGGCTCGAAGGCTCCAAGATCCTCTGCATCGACACCGAGTTTCTGCGCGAGAAGACCTACTACGCGCGTCTGTGTCTGCTCCAGATCAACAACGGTTCCGTCGCGGCGCTCATCGACCCGATTGCCGTGAAGGACCTCTCCGCGCTCGTCCCGATCCTGACGGACAAGAACTGCGTGAAGGTCTTTCACGCCGGATCGCAGGATATCGGCATCTTGTACCACGAGACGGGTGTCGTGCCGACCCCCGTGTTCGACACGCAGGCGGCGGCGTCGCTTCTGGGCTTTCCGCTGCAGGTTGGCTACGGGCCGCTTGTCCGGGCAATCTGCGACGTGAACCTGCCCAAGGCCGACAGCTACACCGACTGGTCGCGCCGGCCGCTCACGAGCAACCAGCTCAAGTACGCCCTCGACGACGTCGTGTACCTGCCCCAGATCTTCGACACGCTCAAGTCCGAGCTCGAGTCCAAGCACCGCCTGCACTGGCTCGATGCGGAGTTCGCCGAGCTGTCGAATCCGGCGAAATACGAAAACGAACCACGCGAGATGTGGAGAAAGGTCAAGCGCGTCTCGACGCTCTCGCGCGGGCAGCTGGCCATCGCCCGCGAGGTTGCGGCATGGCGCGAGCGCGAGGGCATGCGCCGCAACATCCCGCGCAAGTGGGTGCTCCCGGACGAGGCCCTCGTCGAGATCGCCCGCAAGGCACCCCGCACGCGCGAGGGCCTGCTCGAGGTGCGCGGCCTTGCCAACAAACTGAACGGCCGCGACGTCAATCAGATTCTCGAAGCCGTGCGCAAGGGCAAGGCGCTTCCCCAAAGCCAGTGGCCCAAACTCGACCGTAAGCCCCATGGGAATACCGAGGTTGACGGGGCAGTGGAGCTGCTCGCGGCGCTCGTCGAGATCAGGGCCAAGCAAAACGACGTCGCCGCCCCTATTCTGGCGACGCATGCCGACCTCACGCGCCTGGCACGCGGGCACCGCGACGACCTGCCCGTCTTGACCGGATGGCGCTATGAGCTCGTCGGACGCGAACTCGTCGACATGCTCGATGGCAAACTTGTGATGTATCTGGAGAACGGTGCCATCGAAGTTACGGAAAGGCACCAGTAAGAAAGCGTGTCTCACCCAGCGGTTATCATGGGCAAAAGTTAGTGCGAATTTCGCAGAGATTGGAACGCCATGACCTATCTTGCCCTGATGATAATCAGCCTGGTGCTGGGTTTTGCCACCCAGGCCTACATCAATTCCTCTTACCGCAAGTACTCAAAATACTCCAACGGGACCGGGCTCACGGGCGCCCAGATCGCCCGTCGCATGCTTGACGACAACGGCATGCAAGACGTCCCCGTCCAGCGCGTGGCGGGCTCGTTGTCCGACCACTTCGATCCTCGCGGCCCTGTCGTCCGCCTGTCAGAGGGCGTGTACGACTCGAGCAGTATCTCGGCCATGGCCATCGCCTGCCATGAGTGCGGGCATGCGGTCCAGTACGCGCGCGGGTACGCTCCGATGAAGTTCCGCACGGCGCTCGTGCCCATCGCAAACTTCGGGTCGAGCGTGTGGTTCTGGTTGCTCATGTTCGGCCTCATGCTCAACATCACGGGCCTCACCTGGGCGGGCATTATCCTGTTCGCCTTTGCCGTCTTGTTCCACCTGGTCACGTTGCCGGTCGAGTTCAACGCCTCACATCGCGGCATGGAATACATCCGCCACGACACGCAGTCCGGGCAGGTGACCATCTACAACGGTCTCGGCCTCGTCGAAGACGATGTCTCGGGCGGCGCGCGCACTGTGCTCACCGCCGCGGCCCTCACTTATGTCGCCGGCGCGCTCACGAGCATCATGCAGCTGCTGTACTTCATCGGCGTCGCGCGCAACGAGTAGGCGCATCATGCCAGAGCAGCAGCAAGAGGAAACGGCATACTCCGTTACGCAGGCCATGAACGCCGCGAAGCGCGGCCTCGAGCAAATCCGCCTCACCGTGGTGGGCGAGGTCTCGGAGTTCAACGACAAGCCCGGCTACAAGGCGGCCTACTTCACCATTCGCGACGACAAGTGCGCCATGCCCTGCCTGATGTGGCGCGACAGGTACCGCGCGAGCGGGGTTACGCTCCGCGCGGGCATGCTCGTGCAGCTCACGGGCAACTTCTCGTGCTATCCCGCCAAGGGGCGCATGCAGTTCTCGGTCAACAGGCTCGCCTTGGCAGGCGAGGGCAACTTACGCCTCAAGGTTGCGCAGATCGCGCGCAAGCTCGAGGCAGAAGGCCTTATGGATCCTGCCCGCAAGCGCAGGACACCCGCACTGCCGCAGCGCATCGCCGTCGTCACCTCGCCGCGTGGCAAGGCGGTTCATGACGTCATCCGCACGCTCAGAAGGCGCTATCCCCTCGGGGAGCTCATGATCTTCGGCGTTCCGGTCGAGGGCAAAGACGCGCCGCGCTATCTCGAAGAGGGGCTCGCCGCGGCAAGCAGCGCGGTTCCGGCACCCGATGTCATCTTGCTCGTCAGGGGCGGCGGCTCCTACGAGGACCTCATGCCCTTCAATGACGAGGGGCTCGCCAGAGCGGTTGCGGCATGCCCCATCCCCGTCGTCACGGGCATCGGCCACGAGCCCGACAACTCGCTGTGCGACATGGTCTCCGACAGGCGCTGCTCCACGCCGACGGCGGCGGCGGAGGCGGTCGCCCCGTCGGTGGAGGAGCTGCAGCACAAGGTGGACAACGCCACCCAGGCGCTCGGCGCTGCGCTGACCGGCTGCATCAGGGGCGCCGAGCAGGAGCTTTCGCGCCTGTCCGACCGGCAGCTCTGGCATGACTCTCATTACCTGACGGGCCCGTATTCCCAGGCCCTCGACATCGCGGGCGAGCGCCTTTCGCGGGCGATCCCCGATGCGCTCAAGCGCGATGCGGTGTCGCTTGCGGCGCTGCGGCAGCGGCTGCGCAGTGCGGGGCCCAGCATGCTGGTCTCGCAGGACAGGAGCCTCGCCGTCGCACGCGAGAAGCTCAAGACGGCAGGCCCGGCGCTCGTGCGCGATGCAGGCGAGCAGATGTCGCTTGCCGCGGCAAAGCTCGAGGCACTCTCTCCGCTCAAGACGCTCAGCAGGGGCTATTCGATTACCTACGCGCAAGACGGCCACTCGGTCGTCGACAGCGTCGGCAAGGTCTCAGAAGGGGACAACGTACGTATCCAGGTGCAGGACGGCTCGCTTTCCTGCACGGTGGCATCAGTAGAAAGGCAAGGCTAATGGCAGACGAACCCAA
>JBJEHP010000277.1:0-6230 GCA_051876145.1 Coriobacteriales bacterium
AGCTTTGGCGCCGAAGACTTCCGCATCGCGACGGAGCATGCGGATGGACCTGTGCGGGTGCGCGTGGTCGCGGCGCAGGAGGGGACCATCCTCACCGAGCAGGGCGAGGCGACGCTTGAGGCGCGCTCCGGCGAGCTTTTGCTCGACGGCGCGCACGACGTGCTCAAGCTGTGCGTGTTCGAGCGGCACCATGCGAGCGGCATGCGGGGCGCCGGCTTCGTGAGCGGCTTTCACGTGCACGGGGCACTCGCGCAGACGGTCGCGCACGACGCGCACAACCTGCTTGTGGCAGGCGACAACGACGAGGACATGGCGCTGGCGGCAAACACGCTCGTCTCCTGCGGCGGCGGCATCGTCGCGGTGGAAGACGGCACGGTGCTCGCGCTGCTCGAGCTGCCGATCTGCGGGCTTTTATCCCCGAAGCGCGACGAGGACGTGGTGCGCGCCATCGCCGAGCTCGATTGCGCCTGGCGCAAGATGGGGTGCACGATGCCGAGCGCGTTCATGACCATGGCGTTCATGTCGCTGCCGGTCATCCCCAAACTCCGCGTGACCAACCGCGGCCTGTTCGACGTCGACTCCTTCTCGTTCGTCTCCCCGGAACTCTGACACGAGGGGCCGTGGGTATCGTGCCAGTTTGGTCCGAAGGGACACCCCTGTCCGACGCGCGAATGACACGAGGGGCCGTGGGTATCGTGCCAGGTTTTCTCCCCCTGAACTGGGCAAAGCATCCTCATTAAGCGTTTTATGCTTGGTGTTTTCTATTGTGTTGTAGGAGCATACCAAAGTCGCTCATTTCTCCCGGGAGTGGGCGCTACCAGAACGCCGATCTGATCTCGTCGAAGCATATCGGGGGGAACGTTTTGAGCGGTTTACCTGCAAAATTCGGTGTCACGCGTCTAGAGGACGGCGTGCTCAAGAGCATCTGCAGCACGAACATGCGCTTCGCGCGCGTCGCGAGCGTGCTCGGCCTCATCGTCGCCGTCTACGTGCTCGTCTACGATTTCGTCATCGCGGGCGGCGGGCTCACCCTCGCGCAGCCGGTATTCGAGGTCTTCTTGCGCTGCACCATGGTGCTCGCGCTCGTCGCCGCCTCGGCAACCGTCTTCGTCACCGCGCAGCGCTTCTTGCGCGGCTCGGACCTCGACGCACGCTCAGCGCAGCTCGTGCTGGTCGCCTACGCCGTCATCGCCGTATGCGATGCGGTGCTGCTGTTCGTCATCGACTACCCCGCCTGCAACCAGGTGCTCGTCTTCGTCGTCGCCGAGCTCGTCTGCACCTCGGTGTTCATCATCAGCCCCGCACTCAGCATCCCGCTGCTCGTTGCCGGCTTCACGGCCGTCTTCAACGTGTTCGCCTTTGAGGGCGGCAACCTGCCCGTCCCCTTTGCGGGACGCGCTCTGTTCGTGCTCATGCTCTGCGCCATGGCGTTCATGCGCTACAACGCGGCGGTGGAGGAGGCTGCCAAGCAGGAGCAGGCCCGCTCCATCTCGATGGTCGACGAGCTCACGGGCATCATGAACCGCATGTTTCTGCGCTCGGACTTCGAGCACCACATCGGCAAGCCGCTCGTGGTCATGATGTGCGACCTCGACGACTTCAAGCATTTCAACGATACCTACGGGCATGCCACCGGCGACAGGATCATCAAAAGCTACGCGGAGGAGCTGCGCGACGAGTTTGGGCGCCAGCAGTCGTACCGCTATGGCGGCGACGAGTTCCTCGTCATCACCTCCGAGCCGCTCGACGTCTTCGAGGGAAAGCTCGCCCGTCTGCGCGAGAAGACGGGCGCCATCGACGTGGCGGATTTCGAGCGCGCCCTCACCATGAGCTGCGGCTACTGCACGGGCACGCCGCGCGACAACCAGCAGCTGCGCAACATGATCGAGATCGCCGACCGCGAGCTCTACGTGGCCAAGCGCTCGGGCAAGAACTGCGTCGAGCACGTCGCGTACGACGAGCGCCTGCTCGAGGTGGGGTTCGGCGCGAGCGGCGCGGACCCGTGCCGCGCAGACGACCTCGACCCGCTCACCGGCCTGGTCAACATGGCGTGCTTCAGGGGGCGCGCCGCGAAGATCCTCGGCAACCGCAAGGCGCGCGAGCGGGGGCTCGCCTACGTCTACTTCAACTTGGCCAACTTCAAGTCGTTCAACAACTCCCATGGCTTCGATGCGGGCGACCAGCTCCTCCGGCGCACCGCGCATGCGCTGAACGTCGCGTTTCCGGGATACCTCGTCTCGCGCTTTTCCGAGGACAAGTTCTCGGTCCTGTGCCTGACCGACGGGCTGGAGGAGAGCGTCTCGCGCGCGCAGCAGGTGGTGCGCGACTACCAGCGCGGTACTTCGGTCGAGCTCAGGGCGGGCATCTACCTGGTCGATGACGGACACGTCGACGTCGACCAGGCGCACGACCGCGCGCGGCTTGCCTGCGACAGCATCCGCGGGCGCTACGACGTCTTCTTCCGGTACTTCGACGACGAGCTCAGCTTCAAGCACGACCGGGAGCAGTTCATCATCTCCAACCTCGACTCCGCGCTCGCGCGCGGCGACATCCGCGTCTACTTCCAGCCCATCGTGCGCACCATCACCGGCGCCATCTACGGCTTCGAGGCGCTCACGCGCTGGATCGACCCCGAACTCGGCCTCATCTCGCCCGGCGATTTCGTGCCCGTGCTCGAGCGGGCGCGCCTCACGCACCGCCTGGACCAGTACGTGCTCGAGTGCGTCTGCCGTCAGATGCGCGCGCTGCGCGACAGCGGCGCGCCGTGGATCAACGTGTCCGTCAACCTCTCGCGCCTCGACTTCTCGGCGCTCGACATCCCCCGGCTCGTCCGCGAGGTGACCGACCGCTACCGCGTGCCCCGCCGCGCGCTCAACATCGAGGTCACCGAAAGCGCGTTCACAGACGCCGAGCAGCGCCTCTACGCCTCGGTCGCGTCGCTTCGCTCGATGGGATACTCCGTGTGGATGGACGATTTCGGCAGCGGGTACTCGTCGCTCGGCAACTTGAAGGAGCACAAGTTCGACCTCATCAAGATCGACATGGGCTTCCTACGCGACTTCGACCCGGAGGCGCGCTCCAACGAGGTCCTGGCATCCGTCATCGACATGATCAAGCGCATGGGTACCGGCTCGCTCATCGAGGGCGTCGAGACCCAGGAGCAACTCGACTTCGTGAGCGCGGTGGGCTGCGAGTTCATCCAGGGCTACCTGTTCGGCAAGCCGCGCCCCCTCGAGTGGTACGTGGCACACCTCGACGAGTACCAGGTCGAGCGCATCGAGTCGCGCGGGTACTACGACAGCATCAGCAGGGTCAACCCCGTGAGCCCGGTGCCGTTCGACTACGACGGCATCGCGGGCAAGGCCGAGAAGGGCATGGTGAGCAGCATTGCGCTCGCCGTCGTCGAGCTTCGCGGCAACGCCGTCAGCTACCTGTGGGCCAACCGCGCCTACGAGGAGGCGCTGGCATCGGCGGGGCATGCCTCGCTCGAGCAGTCCGCCCGCTGGGTCAACGAGAAGCGCGGCGACATCAGGCGCTTCCTCGCGCACACGGCGACGGCGGGGGAGCTGCGCACGCTCGACTTCATGGGCGGCGGCCAGCACTTCCTGCTACGCGGCAAGGCGCTGTCTGCGGGCGCGGGCTCTGCGGCCGTGCTGGTGAGCCTTACGGGCATCGTCGAGGCGGGCGAGCACGAGAGCGTCGGCTACGACACCGTCGCCGAGTACCTGCTCTCGACCTTTTCGCGCGTCGACCTCATCGACCTGCGCACACGCGAGATCAGAAACGTCTACCTCGGGCGCACGCTTGCGGGCAGCCGCGAGTACCTGGAGACGACCGAGGACGAGGCGAAGGCGGCCGTGAGCGCGCTCGTCTATTCCGCAGACCGCGAGCGCTACCTGGAGTTTTGCGACCTGGAGACGATCGAGCAGCGCATGAGCCGCTGCCCGGAGCCGTATCTGGCCGACGTGTTCCGGATGCGCGACGACGCCGGCCTGTTCAGCTGGAACGAGCTCATCGTGGTGCCGCTGCAGCTCGGCGGCCAGACCTACGCAATCTCGGCGGTGCGCCAGACGAGCACGTCGAGCGTGAGCCGTATCATGGAGCCCGAAGGCACGATCCCCCACGCCGAGCTGTGGGATTCCTACCTCGACATCGCCCAGGTGGGCATCTTCTGGAAAGACGCGCAGCGCCGCTTCCTCGGCGCCAACCGCTTCTTCCTCGACTATTACGGCATGGACTCGGTTGACCAGATCGTCGGAAAGACCGACGAGGACCTGGGCTGGCACGTGGACGAGGAGCCCTCGCGCGCCGCCGAGCTGCGCGTGATCAACGACCACGAGGTGATCCGCGACGTGCCCGGGCACTGCATCAGCCACTGCGAGGACCGCGCGATCGTTGCGAGCAAGGCCCCCGTCATCGAAAACGGCGTGGTCAAGGGCCTCGTCGGGCACTTCGTCGACCTCGAAGACCGCTGTGGCGGCGATGAGGAGGCACGGGGCCTCGCCTCGGGCGGTGGGCCCTCCGAGCTCGCTGGCTTCGATGTCATGCAGGGCCAGCTGCTCGCGTTCGCGGAAAACTATGCAGACACGGGTCGGGACTTCGTCTTCGCGTACCTTGCGGTTGCGAACCTGGAACAGCTGACGGGCACGTTTGGCGAGCAGTTCGCGGCCGCGGTGCTCGGGGAGGTCGCGCGCCGCATCGACGCCGTCTGCGGTACCTCGTGCGTGCTCACGCGCGCGCGGGGCAGCTGGTTTGCGCTCGCGGCGCACGTCGACGGCAGGCAGGATGCCCTCGCGCTCGTCGACCGCGTCACGGCGGCGGGCGGCGGCCCGTGCTCCATCGCAGGCACCTCGTGCACGGTCGAGCTGCAAAGCGGTGCGGCACGTTTCGGCGAGACGGAAAACCTGCTCTCGCTCGTGCAGACTGCCGAGGAGCGGCTGCTCGACATGCGGCATGCGGACGATGCCCTCGCGGCGCAGAGCGACGGGGTTGAGCGCATCGCGCGAGACGACCTGGTCCGCCGCATGAAGATCCTGAGCGGGTATTTCGACAGTGTACGGGTCGTCTCGCCCCGGCGCCTCGAGGCGCGTGCGTTCGACCGCGGGCGCGGCACGGTGGGCGAGCCGTTCGCGTGCTACAGACGGCGCGGCGGCACGGCGCGCTGCGATGATTGTGCGGCGCTGCGGGCGCTCGCGACCAAGCAGGACCAGGTGCGCTACGAGCACAAGGGAGAGGCGCTGCACGTGACGACGTACCGAAACGTCCTGGTGGACGGCGAGGAACTCGTGCTCGTGCTCGAGCTTGGCCTGCCGCAGTACGCGTTGCCCGCGCGGGAAGACGCCGCGTGCCGGGGCGCGGGCGACATCTGGTACAGCGGTCCCGAGACCGGCGTCTACAACCGCAGGTACTTCGACGAGTATCTGCTCAAGCAGCAGGCGACGAAGGTCGCCAAGCTCGACATGGACAAGTTCACGCTCGTGGGCAGCCGTTTTGGGGCGCGCGCCGCGGACGAGGGGCTGCACCGCGTCGCAAAGCTGCTCGCGTCAACGGTGGGCGAGCGGGGGATGGTCGCGCACTTCGGTGCTGACCAGTTCGTCATCGTGTTCTTGGAATCGGTCGAATCCGAGGAGTACCGGCACGTGCTCTCGGAGGCCGTGCAGGGCATCCAGCGCCTTGCCTTCGAGCCGTACCCCAACCTCAGGCTGAGCGCGAGCATCGGCGCGACGGACCGCTCCGGGTCCGTCGAAGAGCTCCTCGCCGAGGCCGACTGGCTCATGTACCAGGCCAAGGGCAGCCCCGATCACGTCGTCGTCGGCTAGCAGGCGGGCGCGTCGGGGCTGCGTGTTGCCGCTCCGACGCGTCGCGCTAGAGCGACCCGCGGTCGAACGCGAGGAGCTGACGGTAGCGCGGGCTCGTGCGCTCGAGTTCTCCGGGGGAGCCGGAAAGCTCGATGCTTCCGTTCTCGACGAACACGACGCGCCCCACGTGCTCGACGCCCGCAAGATGGTGCGTGACCATGACGATGGTGCGGTCTTCGAGCACCTCGAACAGCGTGTCGAGCAGCTCGCGCTCCGTGAGGGGGTCAAGCCCGCTCGTCGGCTCGTCGAGCAGCACGATCGGCTCGTCGCGCAGCAGGATGCGCGCGAGCGCGATGCGGTGGCGCTCTCCGCCGCTGAAGCGCAGGCCCGCCTCGTCGACCGGCGTGTCGAGGCCCTTGGGAAGCCTGTCCA
>JBJEHP010000278.1:0-1654 GCA_051876145.1 Coriobacteriales bacterium
CGATACGCTGGTTGACCGGCGTGGACGCCGCGCAGGCGATATCGTAGAAGATGTTCACGCTGCGGCGGCGTCGGGGCCGGATGCGCTTGCGCGAAAACGCCTTGGGATGCCCCGCCGCATAGCGCTCCACGATGACGTGCTGGCCGTATACATCGGTTGAGAACACGTTGCTCGGAATCCACTCGTAGCGGTCCTTCAGCGCCTTGCCGACCTGCGCGGATGCGGCGAGGAACCGCTCATGGTAGCGCTCGTCGCCGTACAGGAGCGCCGTGCGCGTATCCGCCGGCGAAAAGCACGACTCGTTGTCGGCGCAGAACAGCGCGAGCGCGCTGCCGTCTCCGCGCTCGGCAAACGCGCGGTTGAGCGAGCGCCCGTCACATACCCGGTACGCTTCGAGAAAGGAGGAGAAGCGCTCCCCCACGATGTTGAGTTCTCGGTCTCTGATCGACTCCATAGCGCACCACCTCGCGCGATTCTTCTAGAGCATGTTCGGGATGTTCTCGAGCGCATCGAGCCAGGGGTTGTCGCCGATGAAGCGCCCCGTGCCGATGAGCGCGTTGATGTCGTCGGCGCCGAGGTCCTTGGTGAGCGCGAGCATGAGGACTTGCTCCTTGAGCATTACCGGCTCGTAAACCTTGATCATCTTGATGTTGCGATACGACGCGACCGACGGGATGCCCGCCTCGGCCGCCGCCTGACGGTACTGGTTGATGAAGGCGATGAGCTTCCCGTCGCCCTTCGCGCAATACGAGTCGATGGCGGAATCGTAGCCGACGGGAATCGTGGCGAAACGGTTGAGCGAGGCAGCATCGAGCTGCATGCGCCCGGTGTAGACCGCATCGCGGCCCGTGCCGAGCGTGTTGCCCGCGGCGACGACGCGAAAGTCGGGGTGCGCGTGGACGGTCTCTTCCGGAAACGCGAAGTAGCGGTTGGCGATGGCCCCGTTGAGCGCGATGGCGACCGTCGGATCCGACGCGTCGAACTCGTCCAGGAAGAAGATTCCGCCGTATTTGAAGGCGCGGTAGAACTCGGTCTCGTGGTAGGTGCCCGTGGCGTCGACGAAGCCTGCGAGCTTGAACTCGTCGGTGACGCAGCCCATGAAGTGGAAATCGAGGTCGAGCATGCGCGCGACCTGCTCGACGAGCACGTTCTTGCCGCTGCCCGCCGGCCCGTACAGGTACACGGGCACGTCGTGGGCGACGGCGTGCGCGACGGGCTCGAACGAGGAGTGCACGACCTGGGTCAGCTCCTCGGGCAGCGCCTGCTTCTCATCGAGGCCGTACTCATAGCCAAGCGAAACGTCCCACATATCTGCCCCCTTTGACAGCAGTTATCTCGTTGGTTTTGTTGTAAGGCTAGTCCGGAATGAATCGCGTTGCAATCACAACAAATCGATGAGCTGCTCTGGTTTTTCTGCGTGGCAGTGCCACGTTTTCCGCGCTGCAAACGCGAGATGTGTGGCACTGCCACGTTTCCTGCGCAAGGCGCTCCCGAGCGGGTATCATGAGAGCATCAACGGCACCCAACGCAGACAGGAGCGCGACGTGGAAGAGTACAAGCGGGAATTCATCGACTTCATGGTGGAAAGCGACGTCCTCAAGTTTGGCGAGTTCACCTTGAAAAGCGGACGCAAGTCCCCCTTCTTCATGAACGC
>JBJEHP010000279.1:0-1634 GCA_051876145.1 Coriobacteriales bacterium
GCGGCGGTGAACGTTGACGTTACGCGATCTCTTCCTCCATGTTGAGAGCCGCCGTGCGCATCTCGCCCGTCGAGACCCTCATGACGTCCTGGACGCCGGAGACGAAGATCTTGCCATCGCCTGCACCGCCCGTGTGGAGCACGCGGTTCGCAGCTGCCACGACCAGGCCGGGGTCCACTTCGGAGACCACGATGTCCACTTGCAGCTTGGGCAGCAGGTTCATGTTGGTCTTGACGCCGCGGTACTGGCCGCTCTTGCCCTTTTGGATGCCGCAGCCCATCACGGTGGAGACCGTCATGCCCGTCACGCCGATCTGCGCGAGCGTGTCTTTCAAGGTGACGAACTTGTCCTCGCTGCAGATGATGCTTACGCGGGTGAGGTCGCCCGTAGCCTTGACGGGAACCGGCTCGAGGCCCGTGAGGTCGACCGGCGCCGCAGATTCGGACGCGACAGCGGGAACGACCGGGACAAAGTCGGCGTAAGCGGAGACGAGGCCGTGCTCGGAAACGTCCAGGCCCTCGAGCTCTTGGTCGCTCTCAACGCGCAAGCCGATCGTGTGCTTGAGGATGGAGAACAGAACCACGCCGCAGATGATGGTCCAGGCCAAGATAGCGAGCATGCCCAGAATCTGGATGCCGAGTTGATCGAAGCCGCCGCCGTAGAACAGGCCAGGATTGATCTCCACGTCGTAAGTGCTCAGAATCTCGGGGTTGGCGAGCAGACCGACGGCGATGACGCCCCAGGCACCGCAGATGCCGTGCACGGAGGAAGCGCCGACCGGGTCGTCAACGCCCCTGCGGTCGATGAAGGGAACGAAGACGCAGACCAGGATGCCAGCGACGACGCCGACGACGCAGGCACCGATGGAGTCGACGACCGCGCAGGGGGCCGTGATGCCGACAAGGCCCGCAAGCGACGCGTTGAGCGTCATGGTGACATCGGGCTTGCCGTCTTTAGCCCAGGTGAAGATCATGGCAGCGACAGAAGCCGTGGCAGCGCCAATCGTGGTGGTCGTGAAGATCTGCGCGACTTGCGCCGTGGTACCACCGGCAGCGCCGTTGAAGCCGTACCAGCCAAACCACAGGATGAAGACGCCGAGGGCACCGAGCGTGATGGAGTGGCCGTTGATCGCGTTGGGCTTGCCGTCTTTGTCGTACTTGCCGATGCGGGGGCCGAGGAACGCAGCGCCGATGAAGGCCATGACGCCGCCGACCATGTGGATGACGCCCGAGCCGGCCCAGTCAAAGAAGCCGAGCTGAGACAGCCAGCCGCCGCCCCATACCCAGTGGCACTCGATCGGGTAGATTACCAGCGAGATGAAAAGCGAGTAGATGATGTAGGTCGAGAACTTCGTGCGCTCTGCCATGGCGCCGGAGACGATGGTCGCCGCCGTGGCGCAGAAGACGAGCTGGAAGAAGAAGTTCGCCCAATCCACCGCGTCGAAGCCGGACGTCGCGAACATCCCCAGCGTCGGCAGGCCGATAAAGCCGCCGAGCGCGTCTTCGCCGCTCATGAGCCCGAAGCCCAGCACCAGAAACGCCACGGTGCCAACGCAGAAGTCCATCAGGTTTTTCATGATGATGTTGCCGGCGTTCTTCGCGCGCGTGAAGCCGGTCTCGACCATGGCAAAGCCG
>JBJEHP010000280.1:0-6147 GCA_051876145.1 Coriobacteriales bacterium
GACTACCTTGTCGACGAGCTCGAGCACAACCTCTCGGGCGTATCGTCCGTGACCTCGCTGCTCGAGGATGGCATGACGCCCGCCGATATCTTGCAGTACCTGCTGCGCGGCCTCGACTACCAACAACTCGAGGTCATCCCCGCGCAGTTCCACTGCGGCTGCAACGAGGAACGCGCCACCCGTGCGGTCGTCGCGCTTGGGAGAGACGAGCTGCGCGACATGGTCGAGAAAGGCGAACCCGCCCAGGCGCACTGCCATTTCTGCGGGAAGGACTACGTACTGGGGACCGCCCGCCTAGAAGAGCTGCTCGCGCAGGCGTCCTGCTAGATACGACGACGCCCGGCGCAGCCGTGGTGGCCGCGTCGGGCGTATGGTGCGTGCAAAGCTGTCCGCGCTCTCGAGCTCCGAGTTACGCGGGGGCTACTTGACCTCGATGAGCTCGGTGCCGTCGGTGGGGTAGTCCGAGAGCGCGACCGAGCGGATCGCGGGGTCGTCGTACGTGTTGTAGTAGTAGGTGTTGGTGCGGGCAGAGAAGCCCCCGGTATAGACGGTGATCTCGAATGCGCCATCGGTCATGCGGGCGGCGCCGTCGATCATGCTCACGCCCTGCAGCGTGTGGAACATGCGGGCGACGTTTTCCTCCTCGGTGTCTTTGACCGGGTAGTTCGCGTTGAGGTACGCGGCGCGCACGAAGCGCGACGGCGAGTAGTAGTCGCCGGGGATGCCGCGCATACCGCCGCCCGAGCCGTACGGCGCGAGCTCGGCCTTGTCCCACTTCACGCCCGTGGGAACCTCGGGCGTGGCGTTGAGATAGTTGCGCACGTTCTCGGCGTGCCAGGCAAAGCCGGGCTGGTTGGCGAGCACGTCGAAGTCGTTGTGGAACACCTGCATACCCTCGGAGGTGTACTCGACGACGATGCTGCGCGTGCCGTCGCCGATGATCCAGTGCAGGTACGAGACGGGCATCTGGTCGCTGAGCGTCTTGCCGACGATGGCGACGTTGTCGAGTTCCGCCTCCACCTCGTCGACGGTCGCATGCTTTGCGACGACCCACAGCGGGAACTCGAAGGCGGCGACGTTCGTCTTGCCCTCGACGGGTCCTTCCTCGTATTGTGCGTATCCGGGGAAGTTCAGACCGGCAACCGCGAGGCCGCGCTCGTTCGCGCAATCGAAGTACAACGGCGTGCCCGCTGCCGTGATGCCCATGCCGATGATGGGGTAGTCGATTCGGTCGGTCGCGCCGAACAGCGAGACGACCTTGGCGTTTGTCGGCGTGATGACGACGTGCTCGCCGTACGAGCAGCTCCAGTCAAGGTTGCGGGCAAAGTAGAGATTGCCCTGGGCGTCTGAGAACCGGATACCTGTGCACATAGAACCCATCCTTTCGTCTGACGGGCCGCGGCTTTGACATGCCCAATCTCGCCGCTGCCCGCATCTCCTTCGAAGGACACGCCATGATGTGGTGTGCTCTGAAAACCGATGATAGTGCGGGCAGCTCGCGAGCGGGCAGATTCCGGGGCTTTCTTCACCGAATCGATGAATTGGGCGTGTCGCGTGCTGCCGGAGCTGCTTGAGCCGTGGGCTGCAGGGGCTGCTGGGGCTCCATGTCGCCGATTGCCTCGGATGCCCTGACCAGCACGCGCTCATCGTATCCGCTGAAGCACCAGTCGATGTGCTCTTTGCTCATGCCCGACGGCGTGACGAGGCTCACCAGCGGGAAGATGACAAGCGCACCGACCATCGCGATGGCACCGCAGTTGATGGGGCTGTCGATGAGGGGGTGTCCTGCAAGGCCCGTCGCCATGTTGACCACGGTGAGGCCGACGCCCCAGACAAAGCAGACCCAGGTTGCCGCCTTGGACGAGCGCTTGAGGTACAGCCCGTAGAGGAACGGGGCGATGAACGAGCCTGCCAGCGCGCCCCAGCTGTAGCCCATGAGCTGCGCGATGAACGTGATGGAGCTGTTGTACTGGATGAGCGCGATGACGACGGAGATCACCACGAAGACCACGAGCAGGGCGCGCATCCAGGCGAGCGCCTCGGAGTCGAGCATCCTCTTGCGGAACACCGGCTTGATGAAGTCGAGTGTGAGCGTGGAGCTCGAGGTGAGGACCAGCGAGGAAAGCGTGGACATCGAGGCGGAGAGCACCATGATCACGATGATGCCGATCAGGATGTCGGGCAGTCCCGAGAGCATCGTGGGGATGATCGAGTCGTAGCCTGCGGCCGGCACGAGCACGCCTGCGGCATTGGCGGTCACGTTGAGCTCGTCGGAGAACAGGCGCCCGAAGCCGCCGAGGAAGTACGAGCCGCCTGCGACGACGATTGCGAAGATGGTCGAGATGATGGCGCCTTTCGTGATGGCGGACTCGGACTCGATGGCGTAGAACTTCTGCACCATCTGCGGCAGGCCCCAGGTGCCAAGCGAGGTCAGCACGACAACCCCCAGCAGGTTGAGCGGATCGGGGCCGAACATGCTGGCAAAGACGCCGGCGACGGTGCCGTTGGGAACGGTCGGGTCGGACGCGTTCGCGAGGCTGATGAGCGCCTGCGTGAAGCCGCCGTGGCCGTTGAGCACGCTCACGATGACGGCCACGATCGACACGAGCATGATGATGCCCTGCACGGTGTCGTTGAGCGCCGTGGCGCTGTAGCCGCCCCAGACTACGTAGATGCAGGTCACGATGGCCATGGCGATGACGCACCATTCGTAGGGGATGGCAAACGCCATGCCGAACAGGCGCCCGAGGCCGTTGTAGACGGAGGCGGTGTAGGGGATGAGAAACACGAAGATGATGAGGGCGGACACGATGCGCAGCGCCTGGCTGTCAAAGCGCTTGCCAAAGAACTCGGGCATGGTCGTCGCCTTGATGTGGTGCGTCATGATGCGCGTGCGGCGGCCGAGCACGAACCAGGCGAGCAACGAGCCGATCAGCGCGTTGCCGATGCCTGCCCAGAAGGCGGCGAGGCCGTACTTCCAGCCAAACTGGCCCGCATAGCCGATGAACACGACGGCGGAAAAGTAGGAGGTCCCGTAGGCGAACGCGCTCATCCACGGGCCCACCTTGCGGCCGCCCAGCACGAAGCCGTCGACGTCCGTCGCCTTCTTGCGGCTGTAGTAGCCGATGTAGATGGTGGTGGCGATGAATATGACGAGCAGCGCGACTTTGACGATCATCGGATGTGCCTTTCCTCCTATGAGATGCCGTCCTCTCCTCGACGGCTTGGTGGCATCCTAGCTTCTTTGACGTGCGATGCTAAAATTAATAATCGATATAACAAAGTGTGATAACTGCAAGAGAATCGGGGCGCGCGTGGACATCAAACGATGCGAGGCATTCGTCGCCGCAGTGGACAGCGGGAGCATGTCGGGTGCTGCCAAGCAGCTGGGGTACACGCCGAGCGGTATCATCAGGCTCATCAACGCGCTCGAAGGCGAGCTGGGGTTTCCCGTGGTCGCGCGGCATTCGACGGGTGTCGAGCTCACGCCCGAGGGCACGCGGATGCTGCCGCTGTTCCGGGAGATGGTGCGGATCGACGAGCAGGCGCGTCAGACGAGCGCCCGCATCCGCGGCCTTGCAGAAGGCGAGCTCACCATCGGCTGCCTGTCGACGCTTTCGAGCTACTGGCTGCCCGCGGTGCTGCGGGAGTACCAGCAGCGGTTTCCCAACGTGAAGGTGAACGTGGTTGGCGGCAGCAACGCGCAGCAGCGCGCGCTGCTCGATCAGAGCAGAATCGACTGTTGCCTGTGCCACGGCCCCTTCGAGCATTACGAATGGGTCGAGCTCGGACGGCAGCAGATCATGGTGTGGGCGCGGCGCGGGACGGCGCTCACGCGGCACAGCGAGGTGCTGCTGGTCGAGCTCGACGGCGTCCCGTTCGTCATGACGAATCCCGACGACGACTCGCTGTTCCAGGACCTGATGTACGCGAAGGGGATTGAACCCGACATTCGCTTCACGACCTCGGGTTGGCGCACGACCTACTCGATGGTGGAGGCAGGGCTCGGCGTGAGCCTGTGCGCCGATGGCATTGCCGAGAAGCTGGCGGGAGACGTGGTGGCGCTGCCACTCAGCCCGCAACGCTATCTGGAGTTTGGAATCGCGCTTCCGCCGGGCACGTCGCCGGCGGTGGAGGAGTTCGTCGCGATAGCGCAGCAGTTCAAGGGCCAATGGCCCGTGCGCCCCGCGTGAGGTGCGGCGGGTGCAGCACCGTGCGCGAGATGCGTGGCACTGCCACGTTTCCGCCCCCGACAACGCGAGATGCGTGGCACTGCCACACATTCCGTGCACTTTGCAGCAGATGACGGAGTGAACTTTGCGTCAAATGCGCCTGTCGCCGCGAACCGCGAGCTATGGTTTCCCCGATACGAAATGTGATGAGAGGGCCCAAAGAGTTTGGGCGTGAGAAGGAGAAACCATGACGACGATCATTGGCTGCGACATGGACGGGACGCTGCTCGACGAGAACTCGCGGCTTCCCGAAGAAACATTCGACCTCATCAGGGACATCGACGCGCGTGGCATCCGCTTTGTCGCGGCGACGGGCAGGCGCCTCGACACGCTCATCTCTCTCTTTGACCCCGTGTTGGACAACATGGACTTCGTCGCTTCCAACGGTGCGCAGGTGATGCTTCGCGGCAAGCTCCTGAGCCGGGAGATATTCTCGCGCGTCGCGCTGCGCAAGCTCGTCGAGCTCGTGGACCAGTTCGATTGCATGCACCTGGCGCTGTTCGACCGCACACGCACCTTCCTGCTGGATGACCGGCAGGCGTACACCCCAGAGTTCGACAAGGACCTTCCCGAGCCGGTGTACTCGGAGCTGCCCCTCCCGTGCATCGACATCGTCAAGGCGTCCATCAACTGCGACGAGGATGTCATGGACATGGCGTACGTGCTCACGCGCGAACTGGGCTATGACTTCGTGTTCGCCCCGTCGGGAAACCGCTGGGTCGACGTGCTGCAGCGCGGCGTCAACAAGGCGACGGGTATGCGGGAAGTCATGGAATACTATGGCTCGGTGCCCGTCGAGCTCATCGCCTTCGGCGACTCGATGAACGACTACGAGCTCATCAAGATGGCGGGACACGGGTATGCGATGGGAAACGCGCGCGTCGCGCTCAAACAGGTCAGCGACCGGGTCATCGGGACGAACGCCGAGCATGCCGTCCAACACGAGCTTGCCAGGATACTCAGCCAAGGGGAGTAGGGGCGCGCCTTCGCATCCTTGCGCGCACGATGCGTGCGGCGTATGAGGCATGTGGCACAGCTGCAATTCTCGTGAAAAAGAGGGCGGGCATCTGCTGCCCGCCCTGTGCGCTAGTTCTCTTTGCCCAGAAGCTTGATGAGCGATTTGAGCTGGTCGCCGCGCTCCCTGAGCGAAGCGCCGAGCTCGTACTCGGGGTTCTTCGTCTTCATGGTGCGGTACTCGTCCATCATCTTGCTGAAGATCTCGCTGTTGGAAGGCGGGGTGAAGACGATGGTGTTCGCGCCGGCGGCGATGGTGTCCCGGATGGATTCCTCGGTCCTGCCGCCGCTTGCCATGATGGGCAGCGACGGGTACTGCTCCCTGATGCGCGCGACCGCCTCGGCGGTGCGCTTGCCGGCGGCAACGTTGATGATGGAGGCGCCGGCGTCGATCCTCGCCTGGACGTCTTCCTCTTCGGTGACGACGGTGGCGATGATGGGGATGTCGATGACGCTTTTCATCAGCCGAATGTTCGAGTTGCTGATGGGGGAGTTCACGACCACGCCGTAGGCGCCTTGGGCCTCGACGTCCTGCGCCATGATGACCGAGCGCATGCCCTTCGTCGTGCCGCCGCCGACGCCGCAGAACACGGGCATCGGGGACGCGCTGATGATGGCCTGCGAGATGACCTGCTGGGGCGTGAACGGGTAGACCGCCATGACCGCATCGGCATCGCAGTTGCGGATAATCGCGAGGTCGGTCGTGTAGACGACGCTTCTCACGCGCCTGCCCATGATCGCCATGCCGCGCGCGTCTCGGATCGACTTCGGCGTCTCGATGGCGTGCGCTCGCAGTGTGCCCGTGATGCGCGGGATATCGGTATCGATGCTGTGCTCGGTCATGGGCTCTCCTTGCCTGCGGTCGGTAGTGAGGTTCAATGCATTATAGAGCGTTTCGCTT
>JBJEHP010000281.1:0-6144 GCA_051876145.1 Coriobacteriales bacterium
GATACAGCGCAGGGAGTCCCAGGCGACTCGCCTTCTGGATGTAGGCCGGCAGGACCGTCAGCCCGTCTTGGTTGTAGTACACGCCGGTATGGTCGAAAGCCGTCTTCGCGGTCCAGCCGACCATGCTGACGCCCATCTCCTGGTCGGGGGCGAGCACGATGCCGCCACCCTCCCGCTCGCACAGGTCGTGCAGGCGCCCAAAGCCCTCGACGATGATGCTGCGCCGCAAGGCGGGCATGTCGCACCCCATGCTCAAGATCGTGTCGAAACCACGCTCCCAGACCTGCTGGAACGCGCCGTTGTAGTGCTCGTCAAAGCTCGCACCGTCATCGTGGATAAACGTGAGCTCATGCGGCCAGATGCCGCTTTGCGCGAACAGCTCGCGCATCTTGCGCTCGCCTTCTTCGCCCGGCGAGGAGATGAAGATGCTGTACTCGTCGTTGACGGGCATATGCTCGCAGGTGCCCTCGTACGCGCGGCGTTCGAGGTTTGCGCGCTCGAGGTCGTCAACGGCGTCGCAGCATGCCTCGACAACGTCGAACAGCATGCAGTGGTACAGGCGGGATGCCGTCTCCGGGTCGAAGTAGCCGTCTTTGAGCGGCGTGAGGCGCGTCTTGACCTTGCCCGGCTCCGGCACTTTCGAAAACAGCAGTATGGCGTTTCTTCTCGTATTCATGGCGCCTATTGTATCTCAAGCGTAGAAAAAAGAAGAGGAGCCGGACCTGGGGATAAGTCCGGCTCCTAAAAGGAGAGAGGAAAGAGGGAGATGCTATGGTTTGCCGTGCCCATGTGGAGTCGCCCGCATGGGCACGCGACGCAGCTTACTGAATCTCGAGGTGCGTCTTCTTGGGAAGGAGTTCTTCCTTCTTGGGCATGTCGAGCGTCAGCACGCCGTTTTCGAACTTGGCGCTGATGTGGTCGACGTCGATGGCGGACACGTCGAAGCTGCGGCTGTACGTACCGTAAGAGCGCTCGCAACGCACGTAGTTGCCTTGCTTGTCCTTGTCCTCGTAGTCGGAGTGACGCTCGGCCTTGATGGTCAGGATGTCATTGTCGACGTCGAGGTTGATGTCGTCTTTGTTGAATCCGGGCAGATCGGCTTCCAGTACGAACTTGCCGTCATCCTCTTTGATGTCGGTCTTGAAAATGGCAGCGGGCCCAGCGACGTTGAAGGGCGTGAACGGCTCCCTGAACATGCGCTTCTCAAATTCATCGATTGCGCGGAACGGGTTGTAGCCAGTGATTTCTCTACTCATGATTTCGGTCCTTTCCAATCGAGTGGTTACTTCGGTGTGAGTCGTATCTAAGTCTTACTGACTCATATCTTTTTACATCGATTATAGTAGGATACTTTATATTGCATGTGGGCATCGTCCGAATGTCATTTTGGTGACATTGGAAACAGCGCCGTTACGCAAACCCCGGGGACGCGCCCCGCCAGCAGGCGTGTGCGAGTACACTGACAGTAACAGCTAGGCACGAACAAGGAGGCAGCCATGCAGATGCAGAATCGCGGGACGTTGTTCGGAGGCGGAATCGTAATGGTCGTGCTGGGAATCATCTTCCTGGCGTTTCCGGGCTTCACCATGTCGTTTTTCACGGTGCTCGCCGGCATTGGGTTTCTGGCAGGAGGCATCAGCGCAATCGTCGCGTGGTGGGGCACGCGCGAATTCGGCGGAGGCGGCGGCGTTCTGTTCTTCGGGATACTGAGCATCATCTTCGCGCTCGTGTGCTTCGTGCATCCCCTGGCGCTTGCCACGACGCTCACCTGGCTCGTCGCGCTGTGCGTGCTCATCGCGGGCATTGCGCAGATCGCCTCGCTCATCGCCATGGGGGACTTTCCCATGCGCGCCGCGGCAATCGCGAGCACAGCCGTCATGGCGCTGTTCGGCCTGTTCGCCCTCATCTGGCCGCCGATGGTCGTCCAGTTCGTGGGCATCTCGCTCATCATCGAAGGCGTCACGGCATTCGTGCTCGGCCTCACCTCGAAGCAGAGCTTCTAGAGAGACGCCTCAACGTCCTGCCCTATGCGGGAAGCGTGGCACAGCCACGCTTCCCGCGTTTTTTTGCATGAGATATGTGGCAGTGCCAGAATTTTTGCGCGAGCTGCATCGGATGTGTGGCAGTGCCACGCATCTCGCGCGGAGAGCGCGTAGTGCCGTCACACGACGGCGACGATATGGCGGTGCTTTCCCGCAAGGTCATCAATAATGCGGACGTCATGCAGCCCCGCATTGACAAGTCGCCTCTGCGCCTCTTCGAGGCACGTCTCATGAAGCTCGCAGGCAAACAGCCCGCCCTCGCGCACGAGCGCAAGCCCTTCGTTGACGAGCCTGTCGAAGAATTCCAGACCGTCGGCTCCCCCATCCAGCGCGAGATGCGGCTCGAAACCGGAGACCTCGTGGGGCAGCGTTTCCATCACTGCCGTCGGGATGTAGGGAGGGTTGCTGACCAGCAGGTCGAACGTCCCTTCCACGCCCTCGACGCAATCCGTCTTCCTGACCTCCACGAGGTCGTCGAGACCAAGCGCAGAAACGTTCCTCTTTGCGCAGGCAACGGCGTCATCGGAAATGTCCGTGGCGAGCACCTCCATGCCCGCTTCCTTGGCAAGCGAGCATGCGATGCACCCGGTACCCGTGCCGACCTCGAGCGCCCGTACCGTCTGCTGCGCGCCCTCGAAGTAATCGAGCGCAGCCTGGACGAGCAGCTCGGTCTCGGGGCGTGGGATCAGCACGCCTGACGCCGTCCGCACGACGATATGTCGAAACCCGCTCTCGCCCGTGATGTACTGTAGAGGCTCGCCCTGCCCACGCCGTTTGAGGCTTTCGCGCAGAACGTCTCGCTCTTCCATGCTCAGCGGCTTGTCGAAGTTCACGTACAGGTTCAGGCGAGAAAGCCCCGTCGCCGCGGACAGCAGCCACTCGGCGCTCAGACGCGGGTTCTCGTCGCCGTGCTTTTCCAGATAGCCCCGGCACCACTCCAGCGTGCGCTGGATCGTCCACTGCTCGGGCATTATTCGGCTTCCGAGGTAGCCCGCTCCAGGCGCTCCGCACGGTCTGCGGCAGCAAGGTTCTCGATGAGGTCGGCGAGCCCGTCGCCTTCCAGAACGCCCGTGTAGGTGCCGTTGTAGCCGATGCGGTGATCCGTCACACGATCCTGCGGAGCATTGTAGGTGCGAATCTTCTCAGAGCGGTTTCCTCCGCCAATCTGGCTGCGGCGCTCTGCTCCGACTGCTTCCTGCTGTTCCTGGAGCATTTTGTCGTACAGACGGGCACGCAGCACCTGCATGGCCGCCTCGCGGTTCTGAATCTGGGATTTCTGGTCTTGCGACTGGACGACGAGCCCCGTGGGAAGATGCGTGATGCGCACTGCGGAATCCGTCGTGTTGACGCACTGGCCGCCCGGGCCACCGGCACGGTAGACGTCGATACGCAGGTCTTCCTGCTTGATGTCGATCTCCACGTCGTCTGCTTCGGGCAGGACCGCGACCGTCGCCGTCGAGGTCTGGATACGCCCCTGGCTCTCGGTCTTGGGGACGCGCTGGACGCGATGCACGCCCGACTCGTACTTCATGGAGCTGTAGACCTTGTCGCCCAGCACCTTGAACTCGATTTTCGAGTAACCGCCCTGGTCGGAAGGCGACGCGTCGATGACCTCCACCTTCCAGTTGCGCGACTCCGCATAGCGCGAGTACATCTTGAACAGGTCGCCGGCAAAGATAGCCGCCTCGTCGCCGCCCGCAGCACTGCGAATCTCGACGATGATGTCCTTCTCGTCGTTGGGGTCGGCCGGAAGCAGCATGAACTTGATGTCGTCTTCCAGCGGTGGAATCTTCCCCTCGAGCTCGGCGACCTCTTCCTGCGCGAGTTCCTTCAAATCGGGGTCGCTTTCGGTCTTGATCTCCTCTTTTGCGGAATCGAGCTGGTCGCACAGCGAGATATACTCGCGTGCAGCCTCCACGAGCTCACTCTGGCGAGAGTGCTCCTTCGCGAGGCGGGTGTATTCCTTCTGGTCCGCGAGCACCGACGGGTCCGCGAGCTTCTGCTCGAGTCCCTCGTATGCTTCGATGATCTTCTTCAGTTTGTCGTACATGGTTCTTCTTTCGTGTATGTCTCGAACGTCCGGTCATTTTCTTCACGCGAGCATAGGTGCACCTCTCTCGCAAACAAGAAGTGACCAGCTATGGCTCGCGTCCATACAGCAGGTATTTCAATGCAGCTCCTAGTTGAACTTGAACAGTTTCTGGGCAAGATGGTATCCCGATACGAGCACTTTGTCGCCCGCCTTTCCGGGAAGATGCGCCCCGATGCCCATGATGCCGTGGCGGATCTTGCGATACGTCGCCTCGTCGTGCGCCTTCAGGTACTCCCAAATGCCCTGACGGAGCTCCTCTTTGTCCGGCCGGTCGCTCAGCATGCTGAAAATCGTGCAGATGATCATCATCATGGAAAGGTAGTTGGTCATGTACTGGCGCAGCTTGAGGCTTGGCACATCCTCTTCGAGACGGAACGCGTCGATCATCACGCGCGTGATCTTGAGCTGCTGGTCGATGCGCCCGATCATCACCGACTCGTTGACGCTTTGATCGTCGCGGCCGATGAAGTAGCGGTACAGGTCGACGTCCAGGTAATAGATGCGCTTGCACGACGGGAGCGGGACGTATACGAAAATATTGTCCACATAGAAGGTATGGCGCGGTAGCTCGAGCCCACAATCCCTCAGCATCTGCGATCGGTAGACAACCGAGTGCATTAAGATCACCTTCGACAGCGGGAAATGGCCACATTCCTCCCAGCGAAACACCTTGTGCTGCGGCAGGATGCCATGGTAGTTCATGACCTGCTGGGTGTTGTCCACGGTATGCTCGTAGACGTAGTTGACGACCATCAGATCTATGGGATGCGCTTCGAACTCCCTGAGCTGCGCGAGCAGCTTGACGTTGGCGTCGTTATCGACCCAGTCGTCGCTGTCCACCACTTTGAAGTACAGACCCGAGGCAGTCTCGAGCCCCTTCATGACCGCCGCTCCGTGCCCGCCGTTTTCCTGGTGCACCGCCTTGATGATCTCAGGATGACGGCGTTCCCATTCCTGCGCCTTCTCGAGCGTGTTGTCCTTCGTCGAACCGTCGTCGACGATGACGATCTCGATATCGGAAGCACCGCAGGCGAGAATCGACTCGATGCAGTGGTCCATGTACTCTGCCGAGTTATAGCAGGGAATCGTATATGTGATGAGTTTGTCAGCCACCAAGCTGCCTTCCCTCGTTGCTCTGTAATGCCACTCGCGCAATGATACGTGTAAGGCGGGGGCATTTCCAGCCCGCCCCGACTCCTGCGCAAAACTGCTGCCGTGCCGTCAACAGGCAAGGGAGAAAGCCGCTACAGCGCTGCCTTTCTTGCTTGTGACTGAACGCAGGTAATGGCAACCGTTCCAACGATGTCCTCGACCGAGCAGCCACGCGACAAGTCGTTTACCGGCTTGGCCATGCCCTGCATGACCGGTCCATATGCCTGTGCCTTCGCAAGACGCTGGACAAGCTTGTAGCCGATGTTACCTGCATCGATGTTGGGGAAGATGAGTACGTTCGCCTTGCCGGCAACGGGCGACTCGGGGGCTTTGAGCGCACCAACGGACGCGACAATCGCGGCATCCGCCTGAAGCTCGCCGTCGATCTGGAGATCAGGGGCTTTCGCCTTTGCAATCTGCGTAGCCTCATGCACCTTGTCGACGCTTTCGCCTTTGCCAGAACCATAGGAGGAATACGAAAGCAGCGCCACACGCGCAGTACCACCGCAGAGCTTTTCGAAGGTGTGGGCCGAGGCGATGGCGATCTCACTCAGCTCATCTGCAGTTGGATACATGTTGAGTGCGCAATCCCCCATGACGAAAAGCCCGCCGTCGCCGTACTCGCAATCGGGCACGTCCATGACGAAAGACGAAGAGACAAGCTTGGTGCCCGGAGCGGTGCGCAGGATCTGAAGAGCAGGCCGCAGCGTGTCGGCCGTGCTGTGGCAGGCACCAGAGACCATGCCATCGGCATCGCCGAGACAGACCATCATGACGCCAAAGTAGCTGACGTCGAGCATCTGCTCCCGCGCCTGTTCCAAAGTCACGCCCTTTTTTGCACGGAGCTCAGCGAACTTC
>JBJEHP010000282.1:0-6134 GCA_051876145.1 Coriobacteriales bacterium
CATGCCTCACAGCCGCAGAACTTGGCGCCGTTTGCCTTGCGCTCCTGCTCCTCGGCGAGCATCTTGTCGGCGGTTTCCTTGCCGAACATCGGGACCGCCGGGCCCTTCGCGAACTCGATGGACTCGTCGATCGTGGTGGGACGGCCCTCGAGCGTGTCGAGCAGCGTCTTGGTGGCTTCGTCGGCTGCGGCGTTGTCGGCGGCAACGGCGTCGAGCCACGCCTGGGCGGCGTCCTTGGTGACCTGCGTGCTGGCTCCGGAGACCGCGAGAACCTTTGCGCGCTCCTCGACGTAGTCGAACGTTTCCTTATCCATGCTTGCTCCTATCTGTGCTGTTGAGATACCTATCGAGTGTAGCGCGAATGTATATGGGGATACCAGGTGCGCATGCGTCTTCGGCGTGTGGCAAAACCACTCACTTTGCGCGAGATGTGTGGCACTGCCACGTTTCCCGCGCGTGGGGGTCGCTATGCGTCGCGCGCGATGCGGGCGTCGAGTGCGGCGGTGAGCTGTCCCAGCGCTTTCTCGAGGTACGCGCGTTGCGTGGCGATGTTGATGCGGATGAACCCGTCGCCGTCCGCGCCGAACATGTCGCCGAGGTCGAGCCACAAACCGGCCTCGTCCTCCACGAAGCTTCTGAGCTCGTCGCCGAACAGCCCCAGGCCCCTGCAGTCGATCCACGCGAGGTAGGTGCTCTCGCTTTCCACGAGGTGAAGGCGGTCCCCGTACGGGCGCAGCCGCTCTTCGAGCAGCGCCCAGTTGCCCTCGAGGTAGTCCTTGAGCTGGGCGAGCCATTCGCCGCCGTGTTCGTAGGCGGCCTGGGTCGCCACAAGCCCAAGGGTGTTGGGCTGGCTGTAGCCAGCCGCGGCGACGGCGTGCTCGAACCTGGCGCGCACCTCCGCGTTGGGGATGATGATGTTGGATGCCTGCAGCCCCGCCAGGTTGAAGGTCTTACTGGCGCTCGTGCAGATGATGGCGTTCTCGAGCACTTCCTGCCCCAGAGTGCCCAGCGAGCAGTGCGTGAAGCCGGGACGCGCAAAGTCCTGGTGGATTTCGTCGCTCACGATCAGCACGTCGTTATCCAGGCAGATTGCCGCGAGCCGAGACAACTCTTCGCGCGTCCAGACGCGCCCGCCGGGGTTGTGGGGGTTGCAGAGCAGAAAGAGCTTGGGCCGCTCCTTTCGCACCGCGTCCTCGAACGCCTCAAAGTCGATTGAATACGCGTCGTTTTCGTAGGCGAGTGGGACGTTGAGCACTACCGCGCCG
Organism: Coriobacteriales bacterium; assembly: GCA_051876145.1. GTDB lineage: Bacteria > Actinomycetota > Coriobacteriia > Coriobacteriales > QAMH01 > CACZQA01. The sequence continues at coordinate 1,266 of JBJEHP010000282.1, forward strand.
TTGTCTTCCACCACCTCTTTGAAGGGGTAGTAGACCGGCTGCTGGATGAGCACGCGGTCACCCGGCTCGGCGAAGGCACGTACCGCCGCCGCCAGCGCGAAGACGACCCCGGGCGTGACGACGTACCAGTCGTCTTGCGGGCGCCACCCGTAGCGCTGCTCGAGCCAGCTCGACACCGCGTCGAAGTAGTCGTCATCAGGCTCCGTGTAGCCGAAGATGCCGTGTGCGGCACGCTGCTGGATTGCCTCGACGATCTCGTCAGCTGTGGGGAAGTCCATGTCGGCCACCCACAGCGAGAGCAGGTCGGGCGATTTGTGCCGCGCGATCGCGCGGTCGAACTTTAGGGAGCCCGTGCCGTGGCGGTCGACGGGCACATCGAAATCGTAGCGTTTCATGCTCGCGATGCCTCCTTATGCCAGCGCCTGGTCGAGGTCGCGGATCAAGTCGTCGGCGTCTTCGAGCCCGACGCTGAGCCTGAGCAGGCGCTCGCCGATGCCAAGCTCGTCTCGGATCTGCGCGGGAATGGAGCCGTGCGTCTGGACGAGCGGGTAGGTGATGAGGCTTTCCGCTCCGCCGAGGCTTTCTGCGAACGTGATGAGCTCGACGCGCTTGAGCACCTCGAGCAGGCGCTCGTTGCTGTCTACGTTGAACGAGATCATGGCACCGCTGCCGGTCGTCTGCCGTTTTGAGAGCTCGTAGCTCTTGTGGTCGGGGTCGCCCACGTAGAACACGTCGGTAACGTGCGGATGGCCTTTGAGGAAGGCGCAGATCGCCTTCGCGTTTTTCTCCTGCTGGCGCAGGCGCACGCCCAGCGTCTTCAGGCTGCGCAGCATCAGCCATGCCTCGAACGGGGCCAGCGCGCCGCCTTCGCTCATGTAGTCCATGAAGGAGCGCTCGAGCAGCGTCTCGTCCTTGATGACCACAAAACCGCAGGTCACGTCGTTGTGTCCGCACAGGTACTTCGTGCCGCTGTACACGACCACGTCCGCGCCCAGGTCGAGCGGGCGCTGGAAGTAGCAGGTGAGAAAGGTGTTGTCCACGATGAGAATCGCGCCTGCGTCGTGCGCGAGATCCGAAAGCGCGCGGATATCCGAGACGTGCATCATCGGGTTGGTGGGCGTCTCGAGGAAAAAGCCCTTCGTGTTGTCCTTGATCGCGCGCTTGACGGCGTCGAGGTCGGAGAAGTCCACGAAATCGAACTCGATGTCGTAGCGCTTCGAGTACACGTCGACGAGCAGGCGGTACGTGCCGCCGTACAGGTCATCGCTCACGAGCAGGTGGTCGCCGTGCTCGAACATCTTGAGCAGTGTCGTGATGGCTGCCATGCCGCTCGTGCAGGCGTACGCCTTGAGCCCGCCTTCGAGCAGGGCGATCGTGTTCTCGAGCTCGAGTACCGTGGGGTTGCCACATCGGCTGTACGCGAAGCCCGTCGACTCGTGCAGGGCAGGGTGGGCGAAGGTCGCCGTCTGGTAGATGGGGAAGGACACCGCCCCGGTCTGCGGGTCGCGGCCCTCGTAGCCGTGGATGGCGTTCGTCTCGAGGCTCCAGTTGGAATGGCGGGTCTTGTCTATGCCCAGCAATCCTTGAATCTCTGCTGCCATTGCCTCGAAACTCGAATCATCCATGCGCTTTCATCCTTCTCTCTCGTGTCGATGGCAAAAGACGTCGGGCGCCCTTGCCGGTCTCGTATTCTAGGAAACCTGCCGGGCGCCCGACATTGCGAAAATATGTTGGTTGGCCATCGTATTTATCGATAGAGCTTACGTGCTAGCCTTCGATGCTTTCTGTGTCCACGACTGCGTCCGCATCGGCATGCCGCTCGGCGAGCCTGCGCGCCATTCCGATGCTCGCGTACAGCGCAGCACCCATGACAAGCGAGCAGGCCATCGCCATGATCCACGCGGGGTTGAACGAGAAAAACGCGTCGAACAGCAGGCCCGACACCACGGCGCCGACCGCCGAGCCGAACAGCTCGAAGGCGGTGATGATGCCCGTCACGGTCCCGAGGTCCTTCTTCCCGAACTCGCGCACTGCCATGACCGGCGGGCAGACCGTGCCCATGCAGGTGCCGAAGCTGAACGTGAGGCAGGCGAGGATCGGGCCCCAATCGGTGGTGGGGAAGCACAGGAACACTGCCGCGACCAGGCAGGTTGCCGTTCCGAGCAGCGTTGCGGGGCGCAGGCCGAAGCGGTCGTAGATCGCGCCGAGCGAGATCTTGCAGATGATGACGCAGAACAGGTAGAACGCCCAGACGTTGCCCGCCCACTGCGTGTCGTGCCCGCCGGTCACGACGGTGGTGTCGCTCACCGTGACGGAGGTGAAGCTGGAGACCGCGTTCGTGATGATTGCGCCGTTGATGACGCCCATCGCCACGAAGCCCACGACGAGCACCCAAAACGCGGCGCTCTTGCGCACGACCTTCCAGCCGAGCGCGACGCGCACGGGCGCATCCGCTGCCTTGCCCTCGGTCTTCTCATCGAGCGTGCCGGCATGCGCGCCGTAGGGTTCGAGCCCCTTGTCCTCGGGCTTGTTGCGCCAGGTGGCGACGATGATCGGCAGCCCGAAGACCAGGCAGACAATGGCGAGGACCAAAAACGCCTGCCGCCAGCCGGCTCCCGCGATGATGGCGCTCGTGAGCGGAGAGAGCACGACGCCGCCCGCGCCGCTGCCGGCAAGGGCGATCGAGACGGCCAGACCGCGCTTCTTTGTGAACCAGTTGGCCACGACCACGCTCGCGAGCAGGCGCGTGCCGGCCACCACGACTATGCCGGCGAGGATGCAGCACAGCAGGAACTGCCAGTAGGCGCCCATGGCCGACAGCGCGATGAGCACGGCAAACGCCACGAGCACCGTGATGGTGCTCAGGATGCGCACGTCCCACACGTCGATGAGCTTGCCGATGGCAAGCGAGGCGAACAGCGCGACGATCGTGCACAGCGCCGTGCCCGTGTTGAACTGGCCGACGCTCATCCCCATGTCCTGGACGACATGCGCCTGGAACAGCGGGATGCAGTTCACGAAGACGGCATAGCAGGTGGCCATGAGGAGAAACCCGCCGGCGACGACCCACCAGCCGTAGAACGGCCGCTTCTTCTTGGTACTCGTTGCGTCGCTCACGGCGCTACACCTCCAGCTTGTCGAGGTTGGCGATGAGCTCGATGTAGAACCCGACGCCGCGCTTGAAGCTCTCGACATTGATGTTCTCGTCTTGCCCGTGGATGCGCGAGCGCTGGTCGCCGCGCAGCAAGAAGCCCGCGAAGCGGTACGTGTGCGGGAAGACGCGCGACATGTGGCGGGCATCAGACAGGCTCGACTGCACGTAGGGCGCAATGCCGGCGTCGGGGTAGACGCTGTGGATCACGCGGCGCAGGTAGTCGTAGCCGGGGTCATCCTCGAACGGCGAGATGCGCGACGGCTCGTTGGGGTCGACCACGTCGACGATCGCGCCGGGGATGGCATCGCGCACGCGCTCGACCACCTCGTGCACGCTCTCGTGCGGGTCGATGCGGATGTTGAGCGTCGCCTTCGCCTGCTTGGGGAGCACGTTGGCGGCCGGGGAGCCTTGGAGCTCGGTGAGCGCGTAGGTCGAGCGGACCATTGAGGCGGTCTCGTGGTCGGCGGTGAGCACCTTTCTCACGATCGGGCGGAACAGCCACAGGTTGCCCAGCACCGCGCGGATGCCGAACGAGCCGTACGAGGCAAGCTCGCGCAGCATGGCCTCGAGCGGGGCGTTCGTCTTCGGCTTGGGTGGGTTGGAAAGCAGCTTCTCGAGTCCCGTCACCAGCCTGGCGGTGGAGTCGTCGGGCGAGGGCGTGGAGGCGTGGCCGCCTGCGGAGTCGACGGTGATGTAGGCGTTGGCGAGGCCCTTCTCGGCGACGCCGATGACGGCGAAGTCGCGGTCAATGCCGAGCGGGGGATTGTCGATGATGGCGCCGCCCTCGTCCAGCACGAGGCCCGGGACGATGCCGCGCTCCTCGAAGTAGGCGATGAGCGCCGGGGTAGTGGGGCCGTTGTCCTCCTCGGTGTTCGAGGACCACAGGTACACCGTGCGCGCCGGCGTGAACCCGCGCTCGAGCAGGGTCTCTGCCGCCTCGTAGAGGCCGGCGAGGATGCACTTGGTGTCGACGGTGCCGCGCGCCCAGATGCGCCCATCGGCGACGTCGGCGGCAAACGGGTCGTGAGACCAGCCATCGGGGTTGGCCTCGACCACGTCATGATGCGCCATGAACACGACCGGGGATGCTGCGGGGTCGGTTCCCTCCCATTTGAGGAGGATCCCGTAGGTGTCGATCATCGTGAGCTCGAGCTGCGAGAAGGTGCGCGGGTAGAGCTCGCGCATGCGCGGGACGAAGTTGTCGAAGGGCGTGTGGTCGGCGTTGGGGTTCTCGCGTCCCCAGACGGTGGGGAGCTTGAGCATCTCGCGGAAACGCTCGACGGATTTGTCGGTGCCGCGTTCGTTGGATGCGGGAAGGGGGTCGGGGATGGGGGTCGGCTTGAGCTTTGCGGCATTGCGGGCGATGACGGCCGCCCCCGCGCCCAGCACGGCTCCGACGGCTCCTGCCCCCAGTGCGGTTTTCGAGATGCGCATGGTGTGTCTCCTCTGTTGACCTGCCTGGATTGCTCTGCATGGGATTATAGCCCCGTGCCTTCCGCATGCGCCGCGCGTCCCACGCACGCTGCGCGGGAAACGTGGCAGTGCCACACATCCGGCGTTTTCCGTGCGTGCTGGGCGGGGCGCTCGTCAGCTTGTGCGCATCTGCTCGTAGGCGTCGAGCAGCTCTTTCTTGTTGTGGATGCCCATCTTCGTGTAGACGTGCTTGACATGCGCCTTCACGGTGTTCTCCGAGACGAAGAGCCGTTCTCCCACCT
>JBJEHP010000283.1:0-6094 GCA_051876145.1 Coriobacteriales bacterium
CGTTGACGAGCACGCCGACCCCCACCGACGTGGGCACCTGGTCGCTCAGGACAAAATACGAGGTGAGGTCGTCGCCGATTTCGCCCGAGACGAGCTCGACGGTGCTGGAGTAGGGCTCGATACCGGGCTGATCCCGAATCACGGTCAGGGTGCCCGCCCCAATGCCACCGCCGACGTCGAGCTTGCCGAGCGCGTTGTGCGCACGCCACACGTTGGGGTGGTTCGCGAACCCCTTGACCTGGCCGTGCGTGTTGGCGGTGACCGTCAGCCCGCCAATCGGGCCGTCACCGCGCACGGTGAGCGTCACCAGCTCGTCGGGGCCCTTGAACATGACGCCCATCATCTGCCCCGCCATCATCAGGCGGCCAAGCGCCGCAGTCGCGAGAGGGCTCGTGCTGTGGTTTTCGTGCGCCGTCTCCACCGTCTCGCGCGCGGTGATTGCAAACGCGCGGATCATGCCGTCTGCCGCGGTGCCGCGGACGATGTGGTCGCCCTGCTGCGCTCTGCGTTCGTCGAATCCGATGAGCTCGCCTGCCATGTGCTGCCTTTCTTCGCCTGTTGTCAGCGTTGCATGCTAGCACCGCGGTGCATCGGCGAGCGTTACGAAAGTCCAACCGTTGCGTCTCGAAGAGAAGGCAGCTCGAGCGAGGCGCCGCCACGCATTCGCTGCAGTATGTGCGAGAACTGTGGCACTGCCACTCATTTGCTGCAGCGTGCGCGAGAACTGTGGCAATGCCACAACTCTCGTGCGCTGCGCACGCGTTCCGCACGCCTCGTGCAACCGCCTCGCGCCGTCTCCCCTATTGAAACCTTGTTGTAACCGTATCTGTTACAACCATGCCGTATGCTGCCGCTATCGACATTTCAACAAGCAAAGGAGTCACGTATGGCACACAAGGCACCAGCAGTGTTCATCGGTCACGGCAGCCCGATGCTCGCCCTTGCAAACACCGAGGCAGAACAGCGGCTCGCGCCCTCCGAGCGCGCGCTCAACGCATGCTATGCGGACGGCGTGGCAACCGCCGAGCTGCACGCGATGGGCGAAAGGCTCCTTGCCGGCGGAAAGCCCAAGGCGATCCTCGCGGTCAGCGCGCACTGGTACACCCCGGGCACGCGCGTCCAGACTTCTGAGAACCCGCGTCAGGTGTACGACATGTACGGATTCCCCGAAGAGCTCTATCAGGTCGAATACCCGGTCGCGGGATTCCCCGAACTCGGAAACAAGGTTCTGGATATCGACGGCGTGAACGCTCAAGAAGACAACACCTGGGGCATCGACCATGGACTCTGGAGCGTCCTCGTCCACATGTTTCCCAAGGCGGACATCCCCATCGTCGAGCTGAGCGTCGACCAGCGCCTCACGCCCGCCCAGATGTATGCCCTGGGAGAAAGGCTCTCCTCACTGCGCGATGAGGGCATCATGGTTCTGGGCAGCGGCAACGTCGTGCACAACCTTGCGCTCACCGACTGGCGCAACATGAAGGGCACCCAAGCCGCCGACTCTTTCAGCAACGTGGTCCGCGACCTGGTATTGTTGCGAGACGACGAGGCGGTTGTAAACTACCAGAAGCTCGACCATGCAAGCTACGCCGCCCCGACCCCCGACCACTTCGCCCCGTTGCTCTACATCCTGGGTGCAAGCCAAGGCGACCAGGCAACCGTGTTCAACGACGTCAGGAACCTGGGCTCGATGTCCATGACGAGCTTCGCGTTCGGCCTCGAATAGGCCTTCCACACAGAAAGGAACAAGCCATGTCCATGCAAGAATCCCTCGAGAAGCGCCGCAGCGTCTACCAGCTCAACAAGGAGCTCCCCGTTCCCGCAGCCGAGGTCACAAGCCTCGTCGAGCGCCTCACCGAGCTCGTTCCCGACGCGTTCAACATGAAAAGCCAGCGCGTCGTCGTTGCCCTGGGCGCCAAGCAAGACGAGCTGTGGGACGCCATCTACGACGTCTTCGGCGGCAAAGTCGCGCGTGAGAAGATCGACATGTTCAAGAACGCCGCCGGCACGGTGCTGTTCTTCATCGACGACGCGACGGTCACCTCGATGCAGGAGCAGTTCCCGCGCTATGCCGAGAACTTCGGCCCCTGGTCGGAGCAGTCGAACGGCATGCTGCAGATCGCGGTCTGGTCGGGCCTGCGCGACCTCGGCATCGGCGCGAACATCCAGCACTACAACCCCGTCATCGACGAGAAGGTCCGCGAGCTGTTCGGCCTGCCGGAAAGCTGGCGCCTGCGTGCCCAGATGGACTTCGGCGGCATCGTCGCTGAGCCCGGCCCCAAAGAGGCCGAGGACATCGCGCAGCGCGTGAAGATCTTCGAGTAGTCGCCCCTTAGCGCCGTGGCCACCGCTTCAGGCGGCCGCGGTATACGCCAGCTGCACAAGGCACCATCATCATGCGCCCTGCTTGCCCGCCACGTGCGGAAAGGCAGGGCGTTACTGTGCCCCGCTGAACTCGTCGACGTCTTTGGCCTCGCTCGTATGCGCGAGCCGGATGGCCTGGTCGAGCTTTTGCGAGACGAGCTTGGAGACGCCGTCGCTGCGCATGGAGACGCCGTAGAGCAGGTCTGCCATCTCCATGGTGCGCCGCTGGTGGCTGATCATAATGAACTGCGTGTGGTCGCGGACGCTGTCGAGGTAGGACAGCAGGCGGCGCAGGTTCGTGTCGTCGAGTGCCGCCTCGACCTCGTCGAGGATGTAGAACGGCGTCGAGCGCACCTTGTAGACGGCAAACATCAGCGCCATGGCGACGAGCGACTGCTCCCCGCCGGAAAGCAGCGTCTGCTTGCGCACCGTCTTGCCGCGCGGCTGTGCGTGCACCTCCACGCCGGTCTCTTCCGGAGAGTCGGGATCGGTCAGCTCGAGATGTCCCTTCCCTCCCGGGAACAGCTGGGCGAATATCTCCTCGAAGTTCTTGTCGACCTGCTCGAACGTGTCGAGGAAGCGGTTGCGCATCTTGCGGTCGATTGCCGCCACGATGCGCTTGAGCGCCTTGCGTGCCGCCTCGAGGTCCTCGAGCTGCACGGCGATGAAGTCTCGCCGCTCCTTGAGCTTGCGGTACTCCTCGATGGCGACGGGGTTGACCGAACCGAGGTTCTTCAGCTTCTTTCGCAGGGCCTCGGCGCGCGCCTCGCTGCTCGAGCGATCTTGCGGCGCGGGAATCTGCAGCGCGATGTCGAGAAGCACGCCGTTTTCCTCGGTGATGGTCTTGACGGCCTGCTCGACTTTCACCTCGAGCTTGCTCTTCTTGATGCGCAGCTCGGTGAGCTTTTCCTGCGCCTTGGCAAGCTCGTCTTGCGCTTGTGCCACGTTCTTGCGCGCAGCCTCGATCGCCGCCTTGAGGTCGCCCTGGCCCGCTTGTTCGAGCTGCGCCTGGTCGCGCAGCAGCTCGGCCTTTTCCGTCACGTAGCCCCGCAGCTCCGTGAACACCTCGTAGAGCGGCTCGACGCGCAGACGCAAGATCTCGAGGCTGTTCTCCGTCTCATGCGAGACGGCAAGCGAGCTGTCGAGGTTCTTGAGCTCCTTTTCGAGCGAGGAGACCTGCTGCGTGAGATGCCGCTCGCGCTCGCGCACCGTCGCGGCGTCCACCTGCAGCGTCGAGATGTTGCGCGTGAACACGTCTTCGCGCCTGAACAGGTTGCCGCGCTCTTCGCGCGCGACCGCAAGCTGCTCCTCGAGCTCGTCCTTCTCCTTCTCGAGCGTTGCCTTGCGCTCCTCGAGCTCGGCGACGAGCTCGCGCGACTTCGCGGATTCGTCGACAATCTTCTTGCGGCGCTGCGCGATCTGCTCGCGTTCCTGCTGCGCCGACGTGATGGACTGCTCGAGGCGCCCGATCTCCTGGCGCAGGCTGTCCGCCTCGCCCGAGAGCTGCGCGATGCTCGTCGAGAGCTCGAAATCATCCGCCTGCGCCGCCTGCAGGTGCTCCTTGGCCTCGGCGAGCTCGGACTCGGCCGCCGCCTGCTGTTCGAGCGCCTGTGGCTCCTCGTCGGCGAGCTCCGCCAGCCGGCGTTTGCGCCCCAAGACGCCCTCGGCGTCGGTCACCTGGGTGCCGATGGTGATCTTTCCGTCGGGCCACGCCACGATGCCATCACTCGTGACGAAGCGCGATCCCGAGGTGTCGGCCTCGGATGCCGCAACGGCCTCCTCGATGCTGTCGACCAGGTACACGTCCCCCAGCAGCAGCTCCGCCACGCGATCGTAGCGGCTGTCGTAATCTAGCTCGTCGAGCAGGCGCGTGCCGGATTCCGCCTGCTGGTAGACGACCTTCTCGCCCTGCAGCGAGATAAGCGAGAGCTCCCCGCCGGTGACCTCGTTGCCGAGCAGCTCGCGCGCGAGGGCACCCGCCGCATGGGCGTCTTCCATCATGAGGCCGAACATGTCCGTGCCAAGCAGGTGCTCGACGAGCTGCTCGAGCTCGGGCGGTGCCGTGAAGATCTGGTTGAGCGGCAAGACGATGCCGTCGATGTCGTCGCGATGGTCGAGCGCCCACGAGAGCATGGGGCTCGCGTGGTCGAACGCACGGTCGACTTCCTCGAGGGCCTTGGCTTCCGCGCGCACCGCGTTGACGTGCTCGCGGCTTTTGTCGAGGGCCTTCCGTGCATCCTCGACGAGCCTGACGCGCTTGTCGATGTCGGATTTTGCCGCCTCGGAATCTTTCTGCAGCTGCGAGAGCTGGCCTTCGAGCTCGCCGAGATGCGCCCGGCGCTGCCCGAGCGTCGTCTGCGTGGCGTTGAACGACCCTTCGATCTGCTCGGCACGACGCCTGAGCAGATCGTCTTCGACATCGGCCGTCGAAAGCGACTCGCTGGCGCGCATCGACTTGAGCGTGCACTCGTCGATGCCCTTCTCGTGCGAGCGCACGTCCGCAGAGAGCTGCGAGATCTTGCGGTCCGCCTCCTTGCGCTGCTTGTGCACGCTTTCCGCATTCGCCTTGTGCTCGTCGAGCTGCGATTGCAGCTCCTGCAGCTTCGCGACCGCGTCCCTGCGCTCGGCCCCGTAACGGTCGAAAAGCTCGGTCGCCTCGGCCTTGCGCGTCTCGGAACGGTGGATGGTCTGGCGCAGCTCGGACAGGCGCGCGACCATGTTGCGCCCCTTCTCCTCCAGCAGCAGCATCCCCGCATCGAGGCGCTCGAGCACCATCTGGCAACGGCGGCGCTGCTCAGCGAGGTCCCCGACGAACAGGCCCTTTTCCTCGAGCAGGCGCTGCGACTTCTCGAGCTCGCGGTTCTTCTCCTCCAGGCGGAAGCGCATGAGCTCCGTCTGGGCGTCCGCCTCCTTCTCCTGCTTCTCGAAGCCGCCCCACTGCGCCTGCAGCAGACGGAGGTCGTCGACGGCGAGCGTCAACTCGACCTCTTTGAGCTCGCCGCTGATCTGCTCGTGCTGCCGTGCGCGCGACGCCTGGCGCTCGAGCGGCTTGAGCTGGCGGTCAATCTCTCCCGCGATATCGTGCACGCGCTGCAGCTCGACGTCCATGTTCTTGAGCTTGCGGCTGCTGCGCTCCTTGCGCTTCTTGTGCTTGAGGATGCCGGCGGCTTCCTCGATGAGGAGCCGGCGGTCTTCGGGGCGGGCGCGCAGCACGTTTTGCAGCGAGCCCTGGCTGATGATGGAGTGCGTGTCGCGTCCCAGGCCCGAGTCGTTGAGGATGTCGAGCACGTCCATCAGGCGCGACGGCGAACCGTTGATGAGGTACTCGCTTTCGCCGCTGCGGTACATGCGGCGCGTGATGACGACCTCGTTGAAATCAAGGGGAAGCGTGCCGTCGGAATTGTCGAGCACGAGGTCGACCTCGGCGAGACCGACGGGCTTGCGCGCGGAGGAACCTGCGAAGATGACATCTTCCATCGCCTGCCCGCGCAGCTGCTTGGCGCTCTGCTCGCCGAGTACCCACAGCACGGCGTCGGACACGTTGGACTTGCCGGAGCCGTTCGGTCCGACGACGACGGTCATGCCCGGCTCCAGCTTGAGGACCGAACGGTCCGCAAACGACTTGAAGCCCTTGAGTACAAGCGATTTGAGATACACGGATGCCCTTGTTTTCTAGCGGATATACACGGCGGTCATTCTACCACACGGCATCTGCGGCTCCCGCAGCTCA
>JBJEHP010000284.1:0-1611 GCA_051876145.1 Coriobacteriales bacterium
AGGGGATCGACCTGCGGTTCGTGAACACCTCCGGCATCGACAACGTGAGCGAGTATTTGAGGAATATCTCCGGTGGCGGCTTTGACGACGTGTTCGTCATGGTGCCCGTGGCGGCGCTGTTCACGCAGGCAGAGGAAATCTGCCGGGAAGACGGCTGCGTCAACTTCTTCGCGGGCCCGCCCGTCCATCAGCTGCCCGGCTCGCTGAACCTCTATCGCGTGCACTACGACGGCATTCACGTGGTCGGCACGGCGGGCAGCATCCCGGAGGACATGGAGGACGTCCTGCGCCTGCTCGAGCAGGCTCGAGGACAAAAAGAGCACCATCGTGCAGCCGTGCTGGGCCATCTTCGCCATCTTCTCGCCTTCGGGGACCGGCGTGCGGCCCTCCATGCGCGTGATGATGACCGACTGCGACACGTTGGGCAGCGTGTATTCCGCCTGAAGCGCCGCGGCAGCCCCCGAAAACGACGAGACGCCCGGCGTCACGTCGTAGGAGATGCCGTCTTCATCGAGCAGGTCCATCTGCTCGCGAATCGCGCCGAACAGCGACGGGTCGCCCGTGTGCAGGCGCACGGTCGTCTTGCCCACGCGCTCCATCTGGCGCATCTTCGCGATGACGTCCTCGAGCGTCATGGAGGCGGAGTCGTGAATCTCGCAACCCTCCTTGGCGTAGTCAAGCAGCGCGGGGTTGACGAGCGAGCCCGCGTAGATGATGCAATCCGCCTCGCCGAGGAGCTTTGCGCCGCGCACGGTGATGAGGTCGGCCGCTCCTGGTCCGGCACCGATGAAGTGGATCATGTGCCCTCCTAGCTCTCGTGCACAGGCGCGCCATGCCCGGCTTGCCTGTGGAATTGGATTATCTCATGCGCATGCGACGTGGATCCCAGCTCGCCGCGCGTCTTGGAAAAGACGATGGCGCCGATGGCCAGGCGCCCGAGGGTGCGGTGCTCCAGCTGGGCCTCGAGCCGCTCGACGAGCGTCGCCATCACCTGCTCGACGAGCCCTTCTTCGTCGAGCAGGTCGAAGATCTCGTCGGTCGTGCCGCTGTCCATGATCGCGGCGACCAGCTCCCGCGACGCCCCCGCAAGCGCCGCATGCGCGGCGAGCGTCTCGCGTCGGGCGTCGGACACGCGCGAATGCGTGTTCATGTTGCCGGCCGCCACCTTGGCAAGCTTGCCCACGTGGCCGACGACCAGCACCGTCTGGAACCCGAGCGTCACGGCGCGGTCGAGCGCCTCGCCCAGGTAGTTGGAGCACTGCACGCAGCTTTCCACCGACAGCCCGAGCACGTCGCGCGCGAAGTCGCGGCCGTAGTTGCCCGGCGCGAGCAGCAGGTGGCGGTTTCCCTCCTGCGCGAGCTGCCGCATCTCGATCTCGAGCGAGCCGATGAGCGACGCCTCGCTCATGGGGCGCACGATGCCGCTCGTGCCGAGCACCGAGATGCCGCCCACGATGCCGAGGCGCGGGTTGAACGTGCGCTGTGCGAGCTCGACGCCGGCGGGGATGGAGATCTCGACGTCCATGCCGCCTGGGTAGCCATGCGCCTGTGCCGCCTGCTCCACCTGCGCGGTTATCATCGCACGCGGCACCGAGTTGATGGCCGCCGCCC
>JBJEHP010000285.1:0-6027 GCA_051876145.1 Coriobacteriales bacterium
CGTCTTGCCGCCAAAGCCGGCGGGGCCCGTCCCAAAGGCGTTGATGGCGTCGAGCAGCTCGGCTTCGAGCGCCGCGTAGAACGGGTCGGGGTTGGGCTGGCTCAGCGGCCGCACGAGCGCGCGCTTGGCGAGGCTTGCCACGTGGTCGAAGTTGCCGCCGATGCCGACGCCCACGACGATGGGCGGGCAGGGGTTGGGGCCGGCGTGGCGCACGGCCTCGAGCACGAAGCTCTTCACGCCCTCGATGCCGTCGGCGGGCTTGAGCATCTTGAGCATGCCCATGTTCTCGGAGCCGGCCCCCTTGGGGGCGAGCGTGATCTTGAGCGAGTCGCCGGGAACGACGTCGAAAGTGACGAGCGCGGGCGTGTTGTCCTTGGTGTTCTCGCGGCGCAGCGGGTCGGCGACCATCGACTTGCGCAGGTAGCCGTCCGTGTAGCCGCGGCGCACGCCCTCGTCGATGGCGGCGCGCAGGCTGCCTCCCTCGATGCGCACGTCTTCTCCCAGCTCGACGAAGACGCAGGCCATGCCGGTGTCCTGGCACAGCGGGACGTTGTCGGTCTTGGCGATGCGCACGTTTTCGAGGATGGTGTCGAGCGTCGCCTGCGCGACGGGCCACGGCTCCTCGCGGCGCGCGCACTCAAGGCAGCTGACCACGTCGTCTTGCAGCGTGCAGTTTGCCTTGATGCACATCTGCGCGACGGCACGCGTCACGTCCTTCGCTTGGATTGTTCTCATGGTGGGATTGCCCTTCCGCCCGCGCGGCAAAGGGACGGGCCCTTTGCCGCAAAAATGACACGATACCCACGGCCCCTCGTCTCAAAATGACACGATACCCACGGCCCCTCGTGTCATATGGGGGTCGTAACTGCTGGGGACGCTAGATGCGGGCGACGCCCGTCTCTTTGGCGGCCTCCGCGACGGCGGCGGCAACAGCCTCGGCGACCTGCGGGTCGAGCGCGCTCGGGATGATGTACTCGGGGCTGCGCTTGTCGTCGGTCACCAGGTCGGCAATCGCGTACGCGGCGGCGAGCTTCATCTCGTAGTTGATGTCGCGCGCACGGACAGACAGAGCGCCCTTGAAGATGCCCGGGAAGCACAGCAGGTTGTTGATCTGGTTGGGCTTGTCGGAGCGGCCCGTGCCCATGACGGCGACGCCCGCGGCCTTCGCGTCGTCGTAGCCGATCTCGGGAACGGGGTTGGCCATGGCGAACACGATTGGGTCACTCGCCATCGTCTTGATCATCTCGGCGCTCAGCGCGCCGGCGGTGGACACGCCGATGAACACGTCGGCACCTGGCAAGACGTCGGCGAGCTCGCCTTTGAGCTGCTCGGGGTTGGTGATTTCTGCCAGCTCGATCTTGTGGTCCTTGTTCCACTCGCGGTTCTTGTAGATCGCGCCGTGACGGTCGCATGCGATGATGTTTTTCACGCCCGCGTGCAGCAGCATCTTGATGATGGCGGTTCCCGCTGCGCCGGGGCCGTTGAGCACGACCTTGACGTCGCCGATTTCCTTGCCGACTACCTTGAGCGCGTTCAAGAACGCGGCGGTTACGACGATGGCCGTGCCGTGCTGGTCGTCGTGGAAGACGGGGATGTCGAGCTCCTTTTCGAGAGTCTGCTCGATCTTGAAGCAGTCGGGCGACTTGATGTCCTCGAGGTTGATGCCGCCGAAGGTCGGGGCGATGAAGCGCACCGCCTGGATGACTTCTTCGGGGGTCTTCGCGTCGATGCAGACGGGGAAGGCGTCGACGCCGCCAAAGCGCTTGAACAGCACGGACTTGCCCTCCATGACGGGCAGTGACGCGGTGGCGCCGATGTTGCCCAGGCCCAAGACGGCGGTCCCATTCGAGACGACCGCGATGGTGTTTGCCTTGCAGGTGTAGCGGTAGGCGTCGTCGGGGTTCTCGGCGATCTTCCGGCAGGGCTCTGCCACGCCGGGAGTGTAGGCGACGGAAAGGTCGTCCTGCGTCTCGATGGGCAGCTTGCTGACTACTTCGACCTTGCCGTGATGGGCCTCATGACGCTTGAGCGCCTCTTCGTAAAAATCCATGCTTTCCCTTTCAGCTGAATGTGAAAATCACACGTGAGCAGGATAGCACTGCACGCCCCGCTCACCGCGCCGTTTGGCCCCTATGCGCAGGCGCTTTTCGTGGTGAACAAGATACCGAGCGTGTTGGGTCCGCAGTGGCTCGAGATGGTGCAGCTCGCCTGCGTCACGTGGATGCGCTCGAAGTGCGCCTGCTCTTCGATTGCGGCGCGCACGAGCTCCACGAGCTGCCCCTCTATGCCGGAGTGCGTGATGAAGATGTCGTCGAGCTCGAGGTCGTGGTAGCGTCCGAGCGTGTCTGCGACGTAGCGGGGCAGCACGCGGACGGGCTTGCCGCGGTAGAGCTTGCCCAGGCTCATCGAGCCGTCCGTGTTGTCGACGACGATCGACGGGTGGAACTTGACCATCTTGCCCACGTAGGCGAGTAGCTGCGGGCAGCGCCCGCCCGCGGCGAGAAAGTCCATGGTGTCCAGCACGAACGACGAGTGCACGTGTCCGCGCAGCTCCTCGACATGCCGAGCTACCTCCTCGGCGCCCATTCCCTGCTCGATCATGCGACCGGCTCGGATGACGAGCTGCCCGATGCCGGTCGAGAGGTTGCGGCTGTCTATCGCATAGACGTGCCCGAGCTGACGGGCGGCCTCGACGGCATGCACGTGCGCACTCGACAGTGCCGCGCCCAGGTTGAGGTGCACGATGTCGTAGCCCTGCTCGACGAAGGGCGCGAAGTAATCCAGGTACTCCTGCACGTTGATGGCAGAGGTCGTGGGCAGGCTGCCGTCCTCGCGGTAGCCCGCGAAGATTTCCTCGGGGTGGATATCCACGTTGTCCAGGTGGTCGACGCCGCGGAAAATGACGTGGAAGGGGTAGTAGTGGACGTGGTAGCGTTCCTTGAGCTCGGGGCTCAGGTCGCAGGTGCTGTCGGCGCTCAGCAGGACTTTTCTCATTGGTGCTCCGCAAAACAACAAAGGCCGGCGCAGATGCCGGCCTTTCACAGATATGGTGGTGGGCGATGCAGGGTTCGAACCTGCGGCCTTGACCTTGTAAGGGTCCTGCGCTCCCGCTGCGCCAATCGCCCGCACGTACGAAGGGATTCTATCGTAAATCCACGAAATATGCCCCGCTTTGTCGTAATATTCGTCAGGAATACTGAGTATTGACGGAAATGAGTACTTCATCCATGTCCGAAGACCGCCTCGAGCTCCTGCTCGAGCTCGCAAAAGACGATGACCCGCAGGCCCGCGCGATGGCCGTGATGGGACTCGCCAAGATTTCCGACCCACGCGGGTTCGCGCCCACGCTCGTGACGCTGTTCGACCCGGTCGACGAGGTGCGTATGGCGGCGGCGACTGCGCTGGGCGTCTTTGGCGACGACCGTGCGTTCGAGGCGCTCGTCCAGGGCATCTCCGATCCCAGCGCGCGCGTGCAGGAAAACTGCATCTGGGCGCTCGGGCAGATCCCCACGCCGCGCAGCTTCGACAAGCTCGTCGAGGTCGTCTCCAACGGCGGCCTGCCTGCGGACGGGCTGGCGGACGCGCCGCAAGGCGCGGAGTACGCGGAGGGTGCGGGGGCGTCCTATTCGGTCGCCAACCGTGCGACCGCGGCGACCGCGCTCGGCGAGCGCGCCTCGATTGCGGGTTCCGACCTCGCGACATCCGATGAGTGCATCGAGCGCGCCCGCATCGCACTGCTCAACGCGATCGATGAATACGACGGCGGCGACGACGAACTCGCCGCGCTCGTCTCGGCGTCCGTGTGGACGCTCGGGCACCTGCCCGTGGACAAGCAGACGACCGGCGTCGTGCTCGACCTGCTCGAAGACGAGCACGAGTGGGTGGTGCGCTACTCGATCGAGGCGCTCGCGCACTTTGGGGACCTCGCGGCCGTTGAGCCGCTCGAAGAACTTGCAGAAAGCGAAGACGAGGCGATTCGCGAGTTGGCCAGCCAGGCGCTGGAAATGCTTCACTAGGAGAGTTACGTGGCAAAACACTACACGCCAAAGCACTCGGCGAAGGGCTCCGCGCCAAAGCGCGGGCACGAGGACAACCTGCAGCCGCTCGACACGGGCATCATCGAGACGCACATTCGGGCGGATGCCGGCGCGGCACAGTATTCCGAGGCTGCGGCGCAGTACGAGGAGCCCGCACGCTACGACGGGCAGGCGCGCCGCGACGAGCCGGAAAACGCGTTCGACCCCTTCGCCCCGCGCGACGAGCAGCCTGCCCAGGGCAGTGCCGCCGTGACCCAATCGGGGCAGGCAAGCGAGGCGGACCTCGCCCGCTACCGGCGCGACAGCGCCAGCTACAAGAAGCACTCGCACCGGGGCAGGAACATCGCCATCGCGGTGATCGCCGCGGTCGTGTTGATCTTTGGCGGGCTGGGCGGCGCCGCGTTCGCGTTCTGGAACAACACGCAAAACGCCATCAGCATCAAAGACACGGGCATCAAGGAAGAGCTCCAGCAGGAGGTCTCGGTCTCCGAGCCGTTCTGGACGCTCATCTTGGGCTCCGACGAGCGCGAGGGGCCAAGCGACGTTTCCGGACAGCGTTCCGACGTTATCCTGCTCGCGCGCATCGACCCGGCATCCAAGCACGTCACGTTCGTGTCGATTCCGCGCGATTCGCTCGTCTACATCAACGGGCATCAGCAAAAGATCAACGCGGCGTATTCGCTCGGCGGCGCCAAGCAGGCCATCCAGACGATCGAGGAATACGCGGGCATCGATATCAGCCATTACATCGAGGTCAACTTCAGCGGGTTCGAGCAGCTGGTCGACCAGCTCGGCGGCATCACCGTCGACGTTCCCGAATACGCCTCGTACGGCGGCATCTCGCTGAACCCGGGCTTGCAGGACCTGAACGGCGAGCAGGCGCTCATGCTCGCGCGCAACCGCAAGACCTACAGCGACGGCGACTTCACGCGCACGACCTGCCAGCGCCTCATCGCGCAGGCGATTGTCGAGAAGGTGCTTCAGAAGGACCCGGCCGAGCTCGCGACGCTGGTCCCGAGCATCGCGCAGTGCTTCAAGACGGACATGAGCCTCACGGATATCGTCGCTCTGGCAAACGCGATGCAGGGCATGAGCGGCGAGAACATCTCGATGGCGATGGCGCCGTCCACGACGGGCATGATCGGCGACGCGAGTTACACGTTCACCTACATCAACCAGTGGAAGCTGCTCATGCAGCGCGCGTCGAACGGCGAGGACCCGACGATTACCGACAAGGAGGCGGCGATTCTGGGGACGACGAGCACCCAGACCGAGAAGCTCGACATGAGCCAGCCCATCCCGTCGACGGTTCTGAAGAAGCTCCAGGAGCTGGAAAACAGCGAGAAGCAGCAGGAGCTGTCCCAGCAAAAACAGTAAAGTTCTTCTTGACCGAAGAGCAGTTCATGGTAAACTAGCCTTCGCTGATTGGTCAGGTAGCTCAGTCGGTAGAGCAGGGGATTGAAAATCCCTGTGTCGGGGGTTCAAGTCCCTCTCTGACCACCATGCAGTGCACAAAAGCCGCCACCTCGTGTGAGCGGCTTTTTTTCTTTTTTCCCAAAACTGCAAATTGGGGACAGTCCCCAATTTGCAGGGGCTGTCCCCAATTTGCAGTTTCCAAAAAAGTGCTTGACGGAAGATGGGGCTGTGACTATATTCGTAGCCATCAAACCGATGACGTGGAAGTAACGTCTGGTCAAGCGCAGTACAGAGAGTGGGGCACCTGCTGAGAGCCCCGCAGATAGCAGCCAGGCAAATGGGCCACCGAGGGCGAGGGGCGCGGGCCGCAAGGCCCCAATCCGAGACGTACGCCGGCGTTAACGGCAGAGGATGTGTTGGCATTCTCGTGAGAGAGCCCTCGCAAGGGGGTTAAGAAAAGGTGGCACCGCGGATATCTAATCCGTCCTTTTCGCGAAAGCGATGAGGGCGGATTTTTTTATTGCCCGGTCCTTTTTCTCACGAGCCCAACTAAGGGAGCAGCCGCGCAAAGGGC
>JBJEHP010000286.1:0-1596 GCA_051876145.1 Coriobacteriales bacterium
AAAGAGCCGGGCAGCGTGAGTGAGGAAGAGATGCTCGCGTACATCAAAAAGTCGCTGGCAAGGCACAAGGTGCCGCGCTACATCGACTTTGTCGAGGGCTTCCCCATGAATGCGGCGGGCAAAATTCTCAAGTACAAGATGCGCGAGGAGGCGACCGCGCGCCTCGGTCTTGCCGGTGCAGGCGGCATCGACACGGCCAAATCCGCTGAGCAAATGGAAAAATAAGACGAAGTTACGCGAAAAAACGCTTGACAGCGCGTCATAGCTGTGATAAATTTGAGGCAAGTTCAAAAGCAAAAAGCAATGACGAAGACGGTCGGACAGACTGCTTACAGAGAGCCGGTGGTTGGTGCAAACCGGCAGCACGAACTCCTGTGACCTATCACTTCCGAGTTGGAGGCCCGAACGCATGTGTCAGTAGGCGTCTCTCGTCGGCCCGCGTTAAGGGATAGGAGCTATTGGGCTCTGAAGCGGCGGCCGTTTGGCCGCAATTTGAGTGGTACCACGGGTTTGTACGATTGCAGCTCGCCTCAAGAGGATTCTTGAGGCGAGCTTTTTGCTTGCCAGAGGAGGATTTATCATGACCAATCAAACAACAACCAACCAGCTTCTGGAGGTCGCACAGCGTATCCGCGAGATGCGGCAGATCATCGGCTATACGACCCAACAGATGGCGGAAAAAACGGAGGTCTCGGAGCAGCAGTATCTGGCGTACGAGGCGGGCACGGCCGATCTTCCGTTTACCTTCATGCACAAATGCGCGCTCACGTTCGGCGTGGAACTGACCGACCTGCTCGAGGGCCACAGCGCAAAGCTGTCGAGCTACATGGTCACGCGCCGCGGCATGGGCCCCGTGACGGCCAGCGAGGACGGCATCACCATCCAGAACATGGCTGCGCTGTTCCGCCAGAAGCTGGCCACGCCCTATTGGGTCACCTACGAGTATTCCGAGCAGTTACAGCACGAGCCCATCCACACGGTCACCCACGCCGGTCAGGAATTTGACCTCGTGGTCAAGGGTGCGATGCGCGTGCGCGTGGGCGAGCATGAGGAGGTTCTGCACGAGGGCGACAGCATCTTCTATAAAAGCTCCACGCCGCATGGCATGATCGCCGTGGAGGGACAGGACTGCGTGTTCCTCGCTATGATCATGGCGGGCAGCGAGACTGAGCAGGCGATGGTCGTGGCCCCGCGCAAACTGCCCGAGCCGGAGACAGCGCCTGCCGCGCCAGAGGCCGAGCAGCCGCTCGTCTGCGAAAAGTTCATCTATACCACCGAGGACGAGAAGGGCTCGCTGCGCGAGATTGCGTTCACGCATGCCGACGAGTTCAACTTCGCCTTTGACATCGTCGACGGCATCGCGCGCAGAGATCCCGAGAAGCTGGCGATGGTGCATGTGGCAAACGACATGACCGAGCGCCGGTTCACCTTCAAGGATATGAAGGATGCGTCGTCGCAGGCTGCCAACTACTTTACATCGCTCGGCATTAAGCGCGGCGACCGCGTCATGTTGGTATTAAAGCGCCACTATCAGTTCTGGTTCGCAATCCTCGGCCTGCATAAACTCGGCGCGATTGCCATTCCTGCGACCAATCA
>JBJEHP010000287.1:0-1591 GCA_051876145.1 Coriobacteriales bacterium
TCACGCCGTGGTCATGGTAGTAGCCGTAGATCTGCTTGTAGGCGTCCAGGAAGACCTCGGCGAACATGTCGGGCGCCAGGAAGGTCGAGGTGTTGGTGCCCCAGTCGTCGTGGTGGAACATCGCGTCCGGCTTGATGTAGGTGCAGATGCCCTCGGCGATGTTGAGCTCCCACTCGGTGATGTACTTGATGAGGTCCTTCATCTCCTGTGGATGCTCGTAGAAGTCCGCGAGGATGCGGGTGATCTCGCCCAGGTAGTGGGTCAGCTCGAAGACGCCAGGCAGCTCCATCGCAGTGACGAACTGCTTCTTGCGGTCGACCTTCTCGGCCTGCTCGATGAACTCTTCCCACTCGCTTTCGGGGTAGATGCTCTTGGGCGCGTGGACCGTCTCTTTCCAGTGCGTGATGTCGGGCATGACGATGAGGTCTTCGCGGTGGTTGGGGAAGGCACCCGGCTGGCCGATCGGCCACGACACCGTGCAGCCCCAGTCGTTGATCTTGTCGATCTCGCCCGGCTTTGCCTGGTTGCGGTATTTCAGAATCGGGTTGCGCACAAAAGCGAACGCGTCGTACTGGTTGGCGAAGCGCTCGGGGTTGCCACGCTTGATTACCTCTTCGAGGTTCTCTCGTTCAGTGAGCATTTCTCCCTCTTTCCGTGACGAATGAACAATGCCTTCTCAGCTGATGGTTACAGATTAATCAGGCATTTTACTACCTGCATCATCTCCTGTGCCCAGACTTGCCTCGCCCCCCTTGTGCAACCTCTCCAATGCATAAGGTAAGCTTGCGCTTCAATAAATCGTCGTCTTTAAGCCAGTCCGAACGTGCGAGAGCTGGTAGAATTGTCCCCATCAAAAGTGCTTGCTGATGGAATTTGGAGGATAACGGTGGAGCTTTCTCTCGCGTTTATCGCTTCGAGCCTTCACACCTCGTACCCTGTGACGCTCCGCGGCGCCGATGGATACTTCCGCCAAATCGACAACCCTCGGCACATCAGCACATCTCCGACGTTCAAAACTGTGCGAATGTTCCAGAAGACGCGCACGGGCGAGAACGTCGACAAGATCCTCGTCGTCGCGCAGGCAGGCACCGACCTGGCACCCGATGCGCTCGAGGAAATCGAGGGGCTCATCTGGATCGGCAACACCGAGCCGCCGCGCGGCATCGACAGCCTGTGGATCTCTTCCCAGGTCGACCCCGTCAACGTGTTCTACCGCGTGCTCGACCTGTTCGAGCACTACAACGAATGGGAAAACGACCTGCGCGATATGCTCTTGAAGCGCCGTCCCAGCAAGGAGGTCGTCGCGAAGATCGGCGAGGTCACGGATCGGCCGTTCTGGTACGCGGACGCCACGCTGCACGTGCTGTACATGAGCGATGCGCCCAAGCTTTCCAAGGTGAGCGAGAAGTGGCGCTACCAGGAGCAGACGGGGCGCTACCCCAACGACGTCATCAGCACGCTCGTGTCGAGCGGCGAGCTCGACCTCATCAACAACCACCCGCACGCGTGGATTTTCGAGGTTGCCGGCACCCAGACCTACACGCTGCCGTTCGTTTCCAAGACGATCAGCCTGAACGGAGGCGTGTACGGG
>JBJEHP010000288.1:0-1586 GCA_051876145.1 Coriobacteriales bacterium
AGCCCGTGAGCTGGGCGATCTGCACGTCGGAAAGCCCGTAGCGCTTGCCGAGCCTCATGAGCGGCTCGTCGATGGCGGAAAGCTCCTTGCCGTCGAACATGCCCTCGACGGTGACCATGTCCTTCAGGCGCTCGACGAACCAGATGTCGATGCCGGTGAGCGATGCGACCTCGTCAGGCTCCATGCCGCGGCGCAGCGCCTCGGCCATGTAGTAGATGCGGTACTCGGTGGGCGTGGAGACGAGGCTCTTGAAGTGCGTCTCGTCGAACTCGTCCTTGCCGTCGCGCCCCAGGCCGAAGCGGCCGTTTTCCATGGAGCGCATGGCCTTGCCGAGCGATTCCTCGAACGTGCGGCCGATGGCCATAATCTCGCCGACGGCCTTCATGCGCGTGGACAGCGTGTTGTCGGCGCCCTTGAACTTCTCGAAGGCGAAGCGCGGGATCTTGGTCACGACGTAGTCGATGGACGGCTCGAAGCAGGCAGGCGTTGCCTTGGTGATGTCGTTCGTGATCTCGGGCAGCGTGTAGCCCACCGCGAGCTTGGCGGCCATCTTGGCGATGGGAAAGCCCGTCGCCTTGGACGCGAGCGCCGACGAGCGGCTCACGCGCGGGTTCATCTCGATGACGATGAGGCGGCCGTTGTCGGGGTTGACGGCAAACTGCACGTTGGAGCCGCCGGTCTCGACGCCGATCTCTTCGAGGATGGCAAGGGACGCGTCGCGCATGTGTTGGTACTCGACGTCGGTGAGCGTCTGAGCAGGGGCGACGGTGATGGAGTCGCCCGTGTGCACGCCCATGGCGTCGAAGTTCTCGATGGAGCACACGATGATGCCGTTGCCGGCCTTATCGCGCATGACCTCCATCTCGTATTCCTTCCAGCCGATGATCGACTCCTCGACCAGCACCTCGCCCGCCGGCGAGAGCTCGAGGCCCTGGCGCACGATCTCGCGCAGCTCGTCGATGTTGTAGGCGATGCCGCCGCCCGCGCCGCCCAGCGTGAAGCTCGGGCGCAGCACGAGCGGGAAGCCCAGCTCGCCCGCGAGCTTCTCGGCGTCCTCGACGCTGTAGGCGTAGCCGCTCTTGGCCACCTCGAGGCCGATGCGCTTCATGGCCTCGGCGAACAGCTTGCGGTCCTCGCCTTTCTGGATGGCCTTGAGGTCGCAGCCGATCATCTCGACGCCGTACTTGTCGAGCGTGCCGTTCTCGGCGAGCTCCACCGCGCAGTTGAGCGCCGTCTGGCCGCCCATGTTGGGCAGGATGGCGTTCGGGCGCTCCTTGGCGATGATCTGGGCGACGACCTCGGCCGTGATGGGCTCGACGTAGGTGCGGTCGGCCGTCTTGGGGTCGGTCATGATGGTCGCGGGGTTGGAGTTGACGAGGACGACCTCGTAGCCCTCGGCCTTCAAGACCTCGCAGGCCTGGGTACCGGAGTAGTCGAACTCGCAGGCCTGGCCGATGACGATGGGGCCAGAGCCGATGATCATGATCTTGTGCAGGTCATCTCTTCTTGGCATGTCTAGTCACGCTCCTTCGCGTCGTTGCAGGTGCGTGTGTCGCGTACCTCGATGTCCAGATCGTCGTCGCGGC
>JBJEHP010000289.1:0-5943 GCA_051876145.1 Coriobacteriales bacterium
CCTGCTGTAGTTGGGCATCTCCTTGGATTCGAGCGGCGAGGTCTTGCCGCTGTAGACGGTGGTGCCCTGCACCTTCGCATCCAGGGCGAAGCCGTAGGATGCGGTGAGCTCCTTCACGTAGTACGTGCCCAAGGCGAGGTACTCGGATTCTGCGTAGCCCGCACCGTCAGTGGTCATCGTCGCGACCTGATTGGCGCATGCTTGGTCGGAGTAGATGCCGTAGACCGCCCCGGAAAGCGAGTAGGCGCCGTTGCTTGCAGAAATGCCCGTATTTGCGCTGCTCTTCTGGACGGAGATCTTTCCCTGCGGGACATAGCCGACGATGTCTTGGTTGCCGTTTCCGGTCCTGAGCGTGAAGCACGAGTCGACAAAGCTCGCAGGCGGTGCCGGCAGCTCGTTTCCGACGTCGGCGAGCACGCGCCGCGTCGCGTTGGGGTTGAGCGAGCGCCCGTCGTCTGCCGAGTAGCCGATGACGTTGTAGCTGGCCCACTCCCTGAACTCGTCGCTCGTGCCCTGCAGCGCGAGGCTGCCCGTGCAGGAGTAGATGTCGGAGACGATGATGTGGGTGAGCGCGGCGTAGCGCTCGTCGTTCATGGGCGTCCCGTCAAACCAGGTGGCAGGGAAGTAGCGCTTGGACTCGTCGAAGCCCGGGCCGCCAAAGCCGTAGTAGATGCCCGCGGCCATCTGCTCGACGCTCGCCTGCGTGACACCGGACGGCACCGTGCGCAGCGGGTTTTTCTCGTACGTGCCCGAAGGCGGAGTCTGCATCTGGGGCTGCGCGCAATACGCCATGGCCCCGTCGACGTCCATCCAGTGGGTCTCGTAGCCCGCGTAGTAGATCGAGCCTCCCACGTTGAGGTGGATCGGGTCCGAAGCGGCGTCCGCGCGTTTGGCGGGCGCGACTCCCGAGAGCATCGGCACGCACATCAAGACTACGAGTGCGAGGGTCAAGGTTACGTTGAATGCGGTTCGCGGGGCCTTTCTCAGGCGTTCTGGCTGTCCTCTCATGTTTACCTACTTTCCCAGTGCCCAAGTCGGGCAGGTCGAATGATCGATGCGCCTTTTGCGCACGGCCAAACCATCAATCCGAACGACCTGCCAAAACCACCCCCTAAAATCTGAGCACTTCCCAGAGGCGACCACGACCTATCTCCGAGCAATATCAGAGCTGAATACGATGTGCGCAGGTCAGCAGGGCTGTTTGAGTGCAGTTGCCCCCGAATCGCGCGCCTTGCGCTCGAGCAGCCGAACCTCTATGCTGTGTGCGAACATTTGTTTGGTTGTAGGAGTTGTCGTGGTTTCATCGGTCATCATGGGAATAGACCCGGGTCTTGCGAACACGGGGTGGGGCGTCATCAAGTGCACGGGCGCACGCGTCGAGCCGCTTGCCTATGGGTGCATCTCCACGACGAACCGCTACGACTTGCCCACGCGGCTCGCGATCATCCACGACAACCTGTGCGAGATCATCGACAGGTACATGCCTGGATCGCTGAGCGTCGAGGGCATCTACTTCGGCGAGAACGCCAAGTCGGCCATCCCCACGGCGCAGGCACGCGGGGCGGCGCTCGTCGCCTGCGCCTACAAGGGGCTCGAGTACGGCGAGTACACCCCCATGCAGATAAAGCAGGCAGTCGTCGGGACGGGCGCGGCAGACAAAGAGCAGGTCCAGTACATGGTCAAGGCCATCCTCAAACTGGATCACGAGCCCAAGCCCGACCACGCTGCCGACGCGCTCGCGGCGGCGATCACGCATGCGCGTCTGCGCACGGCCCGCGAGATAGAAAAGCAGAGCGCCGCGCGCCTGTCGGAGCGCATGGACGACAAGGCGTCTGCTGCAGAGGCAAAGAGCAAGTTCGAGGCGCGTGTCCAGGCAGCCCTGGACAAAGAGCGCAGCATGAAGAAGAGGAGGGCATGACGTGATCGCGTACGTGAAGGGCATCATCGCGCACAAAGACGGTTACGGCGTGATACTGGAGGCAAACGGGATCGGCTACGAGATGTCGATGTCCTCGAAGGCGCTCGGCACGCTGCCTGCAATCGGCAACACGGCGCAGGTGTGGACCTATCTGCACGTCAAAGACGACGGCATGTCGCTGTTCGGCTTTTGCGATGCGGCAGAGAAGGAGATGTTCGTCAAGCTCATCGGGGTGAGCGGCATCGGCCCCAAGATGGCCATCTCGGCGCTTTCGACCTTCAATCCCAAAGAGCTCGCCTCGGCGATCGCGGCAGGCGACGTCACGAGGATCTCCTCGGTGCCGGGCATCGGCAAGAAGACCGCGCAGCGCGTCGTGCTGGAGCTGCAGGGCATACTCAAGTCGGAGGCGGACCAGTTCAGCGCCGCCGAAGACTCGGCGAAAAGCGGCGCCATGGCCGACGCTTCCGCCGCGCTCGAGTCGATGGGCTTCACGTCGCCGGAAATCGCAGCCGCGCTCAAGGGGTGCACGTCCGAGGACGTCTCCGCCATCATGCGCTATGCGCTTAGGCAGTTGGGAGGTAGGGCATGAGTGCATGGGAAGCGCCCGGCTTCGTCTCCGACGGGGACTTTCACAGCGACGCCCGCCTCGTAGATGCGGACGCGGCGCCCGAAGACGCCGTCGGCGAGGTGAGCCTGCGCCCCGCAACGTTGGACGAGTACCTGGGGCAACGGCGCATCAAGGACAACCTCTCCGTGCTCATCCAGGCGGCCAAGCTTCGCGGCGAGCCGCTTGATCACCTGCTGTTCTCGGGCCCTCCGGGCCTGGGCAAGACGACGCTCGCCACGGTCGTCGCCAACGAGATGGGCGTCAACATCAAGACCACGTCGGGGCCTGCAATCGAGCGCCCCGGTGACCTCGCTGCAATACTCACGAACCTCGAAGAGGGCGACGTGCTGTTCATCGACGAGATCCACCGCCTCAACCGTGCTGTCGAGGAAGTGCTGTACCCGGCGATGGAGGACTACGCGCTCGACATCGTCATCGGGCAGGGTCCTGCGGCACGCTCCATTCGCCTCGAGATTCCGCGGTTCACGCTCGTCGCGGCAACGACGCGCACGGGTCTTCTGACCGGTCCGCTGCGCGATCGCTTCGGCGCGGCGTTTCATCTCGAGTACTACACGGTCGAGGAGCTGCGCGACATCGTCGTGAGGTCGGCGACGCTTCTGGGCGTCGAGGTCGACGAGCAGGGCGCGATAGAGATTGCCCGCCGCTCGCGTGCGACGCCGCGCCTTGCCAACAGGCTCCTCAAGCGCGTGCGCGACTTTGCCCAGGTTCGCTACGACGGCATCATCACGGCTGAGGTCGCCCGTGCGGCTTTGGCGTTTTTCGAGGTGGACGAGCTGGGCCTCGACCCCATGGACAACCGCATCCTCGACATGCTCGTGAACACGTTTGGCGGCAGGCCGGTGGGCCTTTCCACGCTCGCGAGCGCGCTGGGGGAGGAGACGGATTCCATCGAGGACGTCTACGAGCCGTTCCTGCTCAAACAGGGCCTGATACTTCGCACTCCGAAGGGAAGGCAGGCCACGGAGCGGGCGTATCGACATTTAGGGTGCAATTATCCTGGCTAGAGTGTTAAGGTAGTCCCCATCTGTTCAGCTATACCAGCAGGAGTGCACATGAGCAAGAACTCATATCTCTTTACTTCTGAATCTGTGACGGAAGGCCATCCGGACAAGATCTGCGACCAGATTTCAGATGCGATTCTCGATGCAATCCTCGAGAAGGAAACCGAGCTCGCCGCGAAGGGCTATATCGCCCCGAATGGCGTTGCAGCCGACCCGAAGAACGCGCGCGTCGCATGCGAGACCATCGTCACCACGGGCCTCGTTATGGTCACGGGCGAGATTCGCACCCAGGCATACATCGACGTGGACAAGGTCGTTCGCGACACGATCCGCAACATCGGCTACACGCGCGCCAAGTTCGGCTTCGATGCCGACACCTGCG
The DNA here is from genome assembly GCA_051876145.1 of Coriobacteriales bacterium. GTDB lineage: Bacteria > Actinomycetota > Coriobacteriia > Coriobacteriales > QAMH01 > CACZQA01. The sequence goes on from JBJEHP010000289.1 coordinate 3,930, forward strand.
GTGTCATCAACGCCATCCACGAGCAGAGCCCCGACATCGCGCAAGGCGTCGATGCGAGCTCCAACTACAAGGACTCCGCGGACAAGGACCCGCTGGACGAGATCGGCGCCGGCGACCAGGGCATGATGTTCGGCTACGCCTGCAACGAGACCTCCCAGCTCATGCCGATGCCCATCTACCTCGCGCATCGCCTTGCGGAGCGTCTGACGGAGGTCCGCAAGAACGGCACGCTCGAGTACCTGCGCCCCGACGGCAAGACCCAGGTTTCCGTCCGCTACATCGACGGCGAGCCGACCGGCGTCGAGAAGGTGCTCATCTCCACGCAGCATTCCGATAAGGTCGAGCAGGCCCAGATCCGTGCGGACCTGATCGAGAACGTCATCAAGCCGGTCTTCGAGAAGGAAGGCGTCGAGTGGGAGGGTTGCGAGATCTACGTCAACCCGACCGGGCGCTTCGTCGTCGGCGGTCCCATGGGCGACGCCGGCCTCACCGGCCGCAAGATCATCGTCGACACCTACGGCGGCATGGGCCGTCACGGTGGCGGCGCGTTCTCAGGCAAGGACCCGACAAAGGTAGACCGCTCCGGCGCATATGCAGCCCGCTGGGTTGCCAAGAACGTCGTCGCCGCGGGTCTCGCCGACCGCTGCGAGATTCAGATCGCCTACGCCATCGGCGTCGCCAAGCCGCTCAGCCTCCTCGTCGAGACCTTCGGCACGGCGCATGTCGATGAGGACAAGATCGAGAATGCCGTCTCCGAGGTCTTCGACCTGCGTCCGGGCGCCATCCTGCGCGACCTCGATCTGCAGCGTCCGATCTACTCCAAGACCGCTGCATACGGCCACTTCGGCCGCGAGGGCTTCCCCTGGGAGCAGACCAACCGCGTCGACGAGCTCAAGGCCGCCTGCGGCCTGTAGGCGCATTCGACAACGCAGATGAAGCGAGCGGGACGCGTACTGCGCGTCCCGCTTTGTATCTAGAACGGATAAGCCGCATGTACCTGGCGTCAGTCATAGTCGATGTATCCGCGCGTGCACTCGACCGCGCCTTCTTCTACCGCGTGCCGCACGAGCTTGCCTCGGTGCAGGTCGGCTGCGCGGTGAGCGTCGACTTTGGCAACCGTCCCGTCGTCGCCTACGTCGTCGGCCTCCAAGAACTCTCCGAAGACGACATCATCGCCGACGGGGGCGACCCGGCAAAGATCAAGCCCCTCGCAGGCGTGCTCTCGACCCCGTATTTCGACGCGTCCGCCGTCGAGCTCATCAGGTGGATCTCGCGCGAGTACCTCTGCCCGCTCACCAGTGCGCTGCACCTGTTCACGCCCCCGGGAGGCGCCCCCAAGATCAAGCGCGTCGACGGGGAGTGGAAGCTCGTTCACCCGGGAGTCGGTCCCGTCGACGACCGCTGGGTGTTCCCGACCGATGCCGCCGCGCAGTACGTTCCCGCAAAGACGGCCGCCAAGCAGCGCGCGGTGCTGGATGCCCTCGCAGAAGGCGGCATGCGCGTCGCCGAGCTCACCGTCGAGCTCGGGTCCGTCAACGCGACGCTCAAGGCACTCGAGAAGCGCGGCGTCGTGCGCCTGGAAAGCAGGAGGCGCATCCGCTTTGCCATGGAGCAGTCCAGGCGCCCAGACGTCGAGCTCGACCAGCTCACCGAGGGGCAGGCAGACGCACTCGAAGCCGTGGACGCGGCGCTTGCGGGGCGCGATACGGCGCACGGCAACGTCGTCGTCATGGACGGCATCACCGGCTCGGGAAAGACCGAGGTGTACCTGCGTGCCATCTCGCACGCGCTCGACCGGGGCAAAAGCGCCATCGTGCTCGTCCCCGAGATCTCGCTGACGCCGCAGACGGTCGGGCGCTTCCGCGCGCGCTTCGGCGACGACGTGGCGGTGCTGCACTCGCGCCTTTCGGTGGGGGAGCGCTTCGACCAATGGGACCTCGTGCGCCAGGGCGAGGCGCATGTGGTGGTCGGCACGCGCAGCGCGCTGTTCGCCCCGCTCGCCAACCTGGGCCTC
>JBJEHP010000290.1:0-1582 GCA_051876145.1 Coriobacteriales bacterium
TGAGCTCGGGATGGTTCTTGATCGCGTAGTTGGCGATGGCCACGAGCAGGTGGGTCTTTCCCAGTCCTGAGTTGCCGTAGATGAACAGCGGGTTGTAGGCGATGCCCGGTTGCTCGGCCACGGCGAGTGCCGCGCCGCGCGCGAACTCGTTGGACTTGCCCACGACGAAGGTATCGAACGTGCACTTGGAGAACAGCGCTTCGTCGCCGCTTATGGAAGAGCGTGCGCGCACCACCGCCTCGTCGGCGGCAGGCGCCGTATTGGATGCGGCACCGGGGAGGTCCGCGGGGTTCACGAACTCGTTCATCCAGTCTGGCTGTTTGGGCTCGGGCTGCGGGGCCTGCACGACTGGAAAGCTCGGGGCTGCGGTCGCCTGCTGCATCGGTGCCGGCGCAGCGGCGGCAGCCTGCTGCTCGGGGTGCGCTTCGGGCGCGGGGCCTCCGGTCGTTCCAATGCCCACGTTCAGGTGGGTTCCGGCGAGCATCTCGAGCTTCTCTTCCATCTCTTTCAGATAGTTCTTCTTCACCCACGACTCCACCTGCGCGCTTTGCGCGGTGAAGACAAACTGGTCGCCGAAGATGCCGATGGGCGTGATGAGGTTGAGGAAAACTCGCTTGGGGTCATCTTCGCTGACTCCGCTCAGAAGCAGCGTCAGCGCGGCTTTCCAGATCTCGTCTTTGTCCATGTGACTACACCTGTCCGTTCAGAAGTTTGAAGCCCTTGTCGCTCAGCATGCGCTTGCGCGAGCCTTCGGCGGTCATGAGGTACCCTGCGTCTTCCAGCTTCTTCAGCTCGCGGTGGGCGGTGGAGATACTGATGCCAAGCTGCTGGTTGACCTCGGTCGGGCCGATGAGGCCGATGTCGCTTGCCAGTATGAGGATGTCGTTTTCGCGCTCGTCGAGCTTGGCCTCCTGCTGCGCCTGGCGTTGCGCGGCTTCCGAGGGAGTCTCGCGGTACACGACGGGCGTCGGCTTGTGGAGCGTGTCGTCGACGGTGATGGTGACGACGGTGCCCGCCTTGATGTTGTCCTCGATGATGAGGCGCCCGTTCGAGAACTTGAGGTATTCCCTCACCTGCGGAAGCCCCGACCCGACGCCGCGTATATATTTGCGCATCTCGGACGTCGCCGAGGTGAAGCCGGGTTGCTGGGCGCGCTCCTTGTCGTCGATGCCCGGCCCCTGGTCGGTGAACCTGATCGTATTGCCATGGTCGAGAATGGAGACACAGGGCTCCATGAACTTGGCGTGGATGAAGTTCTCGCACACCTCGCGGATCACCGTGTAGGGGATGCTGCTCCCCTGCGCCTGCGCGAGCTCGTAGGTCTTTGCCGCGATGTGCTCTATATAGCTTGCGATATCGCTCGGCTCGATGTCGACGATGCGCGGAGCCGCGAGAAGGTCGTCGTAGACGGCGATCCGCGTGGGGACGAGCAGCGCATCTCCCCTGTCTTCGTCGGCCATGTTCAAATTCCCCTTTTCATCCTCAACGTGAAAAACCGAGTTATCCACAAACAAATTAACAGTTGCCGTGTCCGTAGGGTAGCAAAATCCCACTTATTCCCAAAGTGAAAAGTGAAAAAGTG
>JBJEHP010000291.1:0-5925 GCA_051876145.1 Coriobacteriales bacterium
GCCCTCGCCCTGCGAGCAGCGTGCCCAAGTGCCGCGCCAATTGCAGAAAGGATACAACCCGCCGCTATCGCGATGAGCAGAGAACCCGTCGCGCTCCCCCGAACTAGCGCCTCGAGCACTGCGACGCTCGCAGCTGCAGGACCACCGACGCTTGCCGCAACACCGGCAAGCTCGGCATACACCTCGCGCCCGTTCCAAGCCGGCTGCGACGTGAGCAGATACGCATTGCCAATCGCGACGATCAGCACGCATCCCATCGCCATCGCGCAGAGACAGAGCGCCCACACGAGAACCCGAAGCTCTGGCGCGAGCAGGCAGCACGCACACCAGGCGAGCGCCACCACCCAGTATGCAGACACCACGACAATCTCACGCGAAAGACACGAGCTCGCAACGTTTCGAAGCGATGTGGGTGCCAGGAGCGGCCGCGCCAAGTGCAGGATCGACCCCGCCATGCCAATACTCACAAGCACGAGCGCGACGAGGGCAAGCCAGATGTCCATCGCCTTTCCCATGGCTATGGCGCCACACACGACCCCGGCACTTGCCGGAGACAGCAACGTGAAGCAAATGAGGGGCAGCTCACGACGCTCGCCTGCGCTCGCGCCTCCTGCCCCCGGGCTAATCGCCATCTCCCGTTCTCAACATCTTGCGCGCCGCGTTCGCACGCGCGTCGCCCAGATTGTCCACGACCGGGCCGAACGTGATCGCGCCACCGCAGCAATTCTCGACGCATGCCGGCTGCAGCCCCTTGCGAAGTCGGTCGATGCACATATCGCATTTCTGCATGCGGCCGTCCTCCCCGAACTGCGGAGCGCCGAACTCGCACGCCCACGAGCAGTACCTGCATCCGATGCACTTGTCGTGGTCGACGAGCACCGCGCCGAACTCCGGGTCGCGGTAGATTGCCTTCGCGGGGCACACCGCCATGCAGTCGGCAGAGCCGCAGTGCATGCATGCCATCGACACGTACTGGATGGGGCGTCCCGCAGCGCGCTCGTCTTTGAGCTCGATGACCTGGCGATAGCGCGGTCCCTTGGATCCGGGCCGTTCCTGCACGTGAGGGGCCAGGTCGTGCGCTGATTTGCAGGCGACCTCGCACGCGAAGCACTCCGCACAGCGGTCGACGTTGAAGTGGAACGCGTACTGCATGCTACCTCGCCTCCTTGGCGTGCGAAGGGCCGGTAATCTTGTCGAGACGGCCCAGGCACATCGTGTAGTTCGCCTGGCTCGAGATCGGATCGAGATCCTCGTCGATTCCCAGGTAGTTGTAGTTGGAATCCGTCCACCCTCCGGGGACGTATATCCAGTCGGGCTTGAGCACCGGCGTCACCTCGACCTGGATCTCGATGGAACCGCGCGGCGAGGTAATGCGTACCCAGTCGTCATCGCCGAGTCCGAGCTCGCGTGCACGCGCCGTGTTGACCATCGCGCGGCCGCGAGGCTGCATCTCGCGCAGCCAGGGAATGGTGCGCCGCTGCTCGTGTACGTACATGGGGCCCGACCTGCCAGTAAAGACAACGTATGGGTACTCCTGCGCGAGCTCGGGCTTCGAGCGCGGCGATTCCGAGCTCTCCTCCCAGTTGGGAAGCGGGTCGAACCCGTGCTCGGCCAGGACCTCGGACCAGATGTTCACCTTCCCACCCGGCGCGCGGAAACCCGACTGCTCGTACTTGCGGTACTCGATCGTGCCATAGACCAGCCCATGGGGATGCTCTTTCAGCTGCTCGAACGTGATGTGAGATGGCTTGAGGTCCTCGTCGATGTAATAAGCAATGTCTTCGGAGGGAAACTCCTCCAAAAGACCGAGCGTGCGCCCGAGCTCGATCATGATCTGGGTGTCGGGCTTTGCCTCGCCCACCTGCACGCACTTCTGACGCAACGTGAGCTCCGGATACCATGAGTCCGACTTGAACCACTCGGGCTCCGTTCGCTCGAGATACGTCGCTGCTGGCAGAACCAGATCGGCGAGCTGCGCGGTTTCCCCCATGTACGGGTCAATCACGCACAGGAACCCCACGTTTCGAAACGCGGCCGTCGTGACGTCGGGCTGCGGTTGCGTTGCCACGGGGTTCGCCCCCTGCACGATGCTTACGGCGACTTTGCCCTCGTGCATGAGGCGCAGCGCATCGGGCGTCGAGAGAAGCCCCTGCCCGCCAAACAGCAACGGGTAGCGCGATTGCTCGGGATTGACGGGCGGTACGTGGAACATCATGGTCGGGTGCTCGGGAGCATAGTCTGAGACGAGATGATCGATGAACGTGAAGTTCGGGTTGCGGGGCGGGCTCTTCGGCGTGAACAGGTCGCACCCGGGAGCGTCCAGGTGCCCCGTGATCGAACGCAGAATCGCAACGGCACGCGAGGTCTGCGTGACGTTGACCCTGCCTTCGAGCCCGTGCCCCGTGGTAATCGACGCGTGGGATGTCGTTGCGTACTCGCGTGCGAGCGCGGTTATCTTTCCGGCGTCGACCCCGCTGATACGCTCCGCCCACTCAGGCGTGTAGGCGATTCCCAGCTTGTTCTCGCCGTTCACATGGCGCGAAAGCTGGACGAGCCCCGGGTCGTTGGTGTAGGCGTCGACGAACGCGCTGTCCCACAGCCCCTCGTTCACTATGACGTAGATCATGGCGAGCATGAGCGCGAGGTCGGTGCCCGGCTCTGGCTGCAGGAACTCGTCGGCATGCGCCGAGAGGTGGAAATGCAGCGGGTCGATGCACACCAGGCGTGCGCCCCGCTCCTGCACGTCGTAGATCTTCCGAAGTGCGGGAGCGCACGAGAACGCGGGCTGCTTGCCCCAGAAGATCATCAAATCGACGTTCTCGTAATCGCAAAACGAAGGCATGCCGCCGTAGGTCATACCCTCGGCGACCGCACGCGGCACAAAGCACTCGGAAGCACCCATGCCGATAGTGGTATGCAGCGAGTGCGCCAGGCGCTGCGTCATGTCATACGAGAAGCCCCAGCCGCAGGCCTGCCCGCGGATGAACTGCACGGAAGAAGCGCCGTGTTCGCCCTGCGCGTTCTTGATTCGGTCGGCGAGCAGCGCGAGCGCTTCTCCCCAAGAGATGCGCTCGAACGTGCCGCTTCCCTTCTCGCCCACGCGGCGCATGGGATACAGGATGCGACGCGGGTCGTGTGCGATTTGCGCAGCGGCCAGCCCCTTCGAGCACAGGGCACCGCCCGTGCGCTTGTTTCCGGGAACCCCGCGCGCCCTGACGACGCGCCCCTCGGCGACATCGACGAACATCGGACAGGTGTTGTGACACCCACCGCATACTGTGCTGATGGTCTGAACCCCTTGCATGTCCATAGGAACCTCCCCTGCTCCCTGCAGCATTCGCTTAATTATACGATGCCGCCATGCAAGCAAGAAGATGACACGAGGGGCCGTGGGTATCGTGCCAGTTTGGGACGGAGGGACACCCCGGCGCCGGTGGCGGCTCCGGTGGCGGCTCCGCCCACGTGACAGATCGGAGAGCTCCTGGCGATATACGTGACAGACCGGTCAGGCTCTGGCCAAATATGGTCAGCAGCTCGCCGGTTTGTCACGTATATCGCCAATGCCTCGCCGGTTTGTCACGGTCGCGGTCACGACCACAGCCGCAGCCACGCAGGCAACACGAAGGACCGGGGATATCGCACGAAAATGGCACGATACCCACGGCCCCTCGTCTCAAAAATACGCCACGTTACTTGTCGTGGACGGGGCTGTCCTTACCCGGGTGGATGAAGAACGCGCAGACCAGCATCACCACGCTGAGCGGGATGATCGTCTCGAGGCAGGCGCCCCAGTACGTCGCCCCACCATCGATGAGCGCCCCGTAGACCGGGCTGAAGCAGTTGCCGATGCACTGGGCAAACTGCAGCACGGCCATGCCCATCGTCGCCGCCATCGCCGATTGGTTCATGATCGTCGGCGCGAGCGGGCGCAGACCGCCTCCGCCAAGTCCGGCGCAGATGCCCATGAGGACGATGCCGACCCACAGCATCAGCTCGGACTCGGTCTGGAACAGCAGATAGAAGCAGAACAGATAGATTATCGCGACCATAATCGGCACGATTCTCTTCATGCGATGCGGCAAGCGCGTCATGAGCGCGCCAGATGCCGGGTTGGAAATCAGCCCGATGGTCGTCACCGCGGCAAGCCCCAAGCCGGCGGTTGCGGCATCCCAGCCAAAGCCCGGCGGCGTCGCATCGGGAGATGTCTGCAGGAAGTTGGGCAGATACGTGTTCACGATGCCGGTCTGCCCGATGATGAACACCAAGAACACGACGAACAGCAGCCAGATGTTCTTGTTCTTGAGCAGCACGAGGCAGTCCTTGAAACCGCCTTCGACGTTGTAGTTCGCGCCCTCCCCGCCGGGAACCTTGTAGAACACCATGAACAGCACGAGCGCGACCGCCGCGAAGATGATGACGAACCAGAAGACGCCCTGCCAGCCAAACACGGGCGCAAGCGCAGGGCACACCACGGAGTCGAGCGTGATCGACAGCGGGACCCACGTGCACCAGAGCCCCAGCGCAAATCCCCTTTGCCTGGGATGGAACCACAGCGTGATGAGCGTCGGCGCGGCGACGCCCACGAGCGCGATGCCGAGCCCCTCGATGAAGCGCCCCACGTACATCGCGGCAGCGTTGGTCCCGGCGAGCACCGGAATCAGCCCGCCGACGATCACGCCGAGCGCAGATGCGGCTATGGTCCACCTCAAGCCGAACCTGCGGCAGATGAACGCCGCGGGAAACGCCAAGAAGATGCCGATGATGGAGACGATGGTCATCAGCATGCCAAAGCCCGCCGCATCAAACTGGAAGCCGCCTTCGGGGCTCACACCCGGGACGTAGATGAAGTACAGCGGAATCGACACGAGCTTGAACTGCCCGAGCGGTGCCGCGAAGCTGACGAGATACGTCACAATCCAGATTACCCAGGCGTACGCGGGGGTCTTGTCAGCATTCCTCGTGATTTCCGAATCGGCGTAGGGACGGGGTTCGCGCGTCGTCTCGACGTAGCGCTTGCCCGCCTCCCCCTCTTTTCCCTCCATGTCTGTCACCTTTCTCTTTTCGATAGCTCTCAGATACAGGCGTAGGCGCATGCCCGCGTGGAAATCGGGCGAAAGCGCGGGACATGCGGTTTCTCTGATCGACGGCCTACTCGATGGGGACCTGGCGCACTGCCCATTTCATGGGGTCGCAGGCAGAACCCGTCCCGCACCCGCAGCGGCACGTGGGCTCGACCATCTTCTGCCAGTAGTTCTTGTCGGTCTGGTACACCCACTGGATCTCGTCGAGCGTGCCGGCGATCGTGTACCACCAGTTCATGTTCGGCCCATAGTGGGAGAACCTGCCGTCCGTCGCAGGCTTTCCACACACCGTGCAGTAGATCTCGACGGCCCCTTCCCCTTCCGGTTTTCCGCCGATCGAGTTCTGCGGGGCGACGGCGTCTTCGGCCGAGATGGAATCCTCGACTTCAATCACGCCGATTTCCTCTTTAGTAATCATCTTCACCAATCTCCTCACGTTGCCGCGCCTGCGCGCTCAAAGGCGGCACGCCTGCACACGCGACCTGCCCTGGCGCCTGCGCAAGGGGCGCACCGCACTGGGGGCACTTCCTCGCGCCGCCTTGCACGGGCTGTCCGCAGCGCGGGCAGACTCCGCTCGCCGCAAGCGGCCGCGCAGCAACCCTGCCGCACAGGCCGCAGCGCACGCATACCCTCGCATAGCCACCGCACATGCCTATCACCTGCGCAAACGCGCATTCCATCAGATTTGGACGGCAGCCCACCGCCTCCCCGCGCTCACCGGCGGGAAGGCGGAGCTGCCGTGTCGCGAAAAACCCGAAGGCGCCGTGCCGTGCGCCTTACGCGCCCGCGGTCCCCGACTTCGGGACGAACAAGACGTACTTGGTCTTCGCGTCTACCATCTTCT
>JBJEHP010000292.1:0-1573 GCA_051876145.1 Coriobacteriales bacterium
GACGTGTCGAACGTGCCGAGCAACCCTGCGGGCACGTCCACCTTGTAGTGGAGCTGGCCGCGTCCGGAGATGTCGACCGCCGCCGCGACGAGCGTCTCGTCCATGGGCAGAAGGATCGACCCGTAGCGCGTGATGCCCTTCATGTCGCCGAGCGCGCGGGCAAAGCAGGTCCCGAGCACGATGCCGCAGTCCTCGACCGTGTGATGCGCGTCGACTTCGATGTCGCCTTTCGCGTGCACCGTCAGGTCGAACAGGCCGTGCCTGCCGAAGGCGTCGAGCATGTGGTCGAAAAACGGCACGCCCGTGTCGATATCGGTCTTTCCCGTTCCATCGAGGTCGAGCGCGATGGAGATGTCGGTCTCCTTGGTCGTGCGCGTCATCTCGGCTGTTCTGCCCATGGGATCCTCCCGTCTCGTCTTCTCGTACTGGCTTGGGCGTTGCACCCTAGCCGAGCGCCCAGTTCTTGAGCACGTCGTCGAGCGCCGCCAGAAACGCGTCGTTTTCTTCCGGCGTGCCGATGGAGACGCGCAGGCAGCCAGGCAGGCGCGTGTCGCCGGACACGTTGCGCACCAGCACGGAATGCTGCTGGTGCAGACGCTCCCAAACCCCCGTGGCGCCCGAGACGTGGAACAAGATGAAGTTGGCCTCGCTCGGGTGCACGCGCACGCCCTCCATGGCGTCCAGCGCCGCGAGCACGCGGGCACGTTCGCGCTTCGTCGTCTCGATGCCGTCTTCGAACAGGTCCTCATGCGCCATGACCTCTTCGGCGACGATCTGGCTGAGCGCGTCGACGGAGTACGGCTGGCGCACCTTCTTGAATTCGTTGATGACCGCCGGGTTGGCGAGGTAGTAGCCAAGGCGCACCCCGGCGCAGCGGTACGCCTTGGAGAAGGTGCGCAAGATGATGAGGTTCTCGTACTCGGAGAGCAGCTCGAGGCAGCCGCCCTCGGCAAACTCGCCGTAGGCCTCGTCGACCAGCACGAGCGCGTCGCTCGCGTCCAGGATGCGCCTGATGTCGTCGACGCCGGTCGTCATGCCGGTCGGGTTGTTGGGGCTCGTAAGCACGACGACGTCGATGTCGCCTGCGGAAAGGCGCTCGACCGCCTTGTCGACGTCGATGTGGAAATCGTCGCCGACGCGCGGGCAGTTGACGACCTCGGTGCCCGTGAGCTCGGCGTTCGTCTCGTAGACCGAGAAGGTCTGCGGGAAGTTGAGCATCTTGCGGCCCGGACCGCCCCAGGCGACCATGATGTCGTAGAGCAGCTCGTCGCCGCCGTTGCCGCACAGCACGTTTTGCACCTGCACGCCCCAGTGCGTCGCGATGGCCTTGCGCAGCCTGTTGGCGAGCGGGTCGGGGTAGCGGTTGAACGCGAGCGCCCCGATGCGCGCGAGGACCGCGTCCTTTACCTCGGCCGGGACGTCAAGCGGGCTCTCGTTGGCCGAGATGAGGACGTCTGCCTTCATGTACTTGGGATCGTAGGGAATCATGCCCTGCAGCGCTGGCGCTGACTGGCGTACCTGCTTCATGTCTCCTCCGCTGTTGTTGGTCCGACGTGGCGTGCTTTCGACTGCT
>JBJEHP010000293.1:0-1572 GCA_051876145.1 Coriobacteriales bacterium
GGGTCTCGCTCGGTCTCATGACTGTGCTGACGGTCGGCTGCTGCGTCGGCTTCCCGCTCATCTCGCAGGCCATCGTCGTCCCGTACCTCTCCAGCGTCTTCAACAACGTGTCTGCCGCCATATCGAGCAGCGACCTGTGGATCATGGCGGTCATCGCCATCGTCATCGCGGTTGTCTTTCTCGGGTTCACGGGCGCTACCAAGAAGAAGGTCGTTCCCGTCTACATGGCCGGTATCGGCACCGACTTCAAGGACCGCAAGTTCCTGAACTCCTTCGGTGGCGAGCTCGAGGCGACGCAGCGCAACTGGTACATGACCGAGTTCTTCGACGAGAAGAAGATGAGCTTCGTCGGCATCATCGTCACGCTCGTCCTGCTCGTCGGCTCGTTCGGCTTCGCCGCGCAGACCGTCTCTGCCCAGGAAAACGTCTTGAACGACATCAACGCCGAGCGCGCGTCCTACGAGCAGAGCATCTGGGCGCAAGGCGGCGCCGACTTCCCGCTCTATATGCAGTACTACCAGTACTACCAGAGCTATTACGAGCAGAACAAGTCCACGCTGCAGCAGCAGATGAACGTCTACAGCATGGACGAGTTCATGAACATGATCTACATGCAGATGTACTCGCAGCAGATGTCCAGCTCCTCCAGCTCTTCGAGCTCTACGGGCGGTTCGGACTCTACGGGTGGCGCGTCTGCCTCGTCTGATGGAACCACGTCTACTCAGGGAGGGGGGATGTAACCATGGAACTCTTTGGATACTCAATCTGGAGCTTTATCGGCATGGCCGCCTTCCTCGTGGTGGGCCCCATCGTTGGCTGCCTGCTCGCCGGCCTCGACCGCAAGCTCTCCGCCGGCATGCAAGGCCGCGTCGGCCCGCGCATCCGCCAGCCCTGGTGGGATTTCCGCAAGCTGTGGGGCAAGGAAGACGCCACGGTCAACGGCGCGCAGGATCTGTACGTGTGGCTGTACCTCATCTTCATCGTGCTCGCCGGCATGGCGTTTTTCGCCGGTGCCAACTTCCTGCTGTGCGTCTTCATCCAGACGCTCGGCGCGCTTTTCTTGATCCTCGCGGGCTACGCGTCTCGCTCTCCGTACGCGGAGCTCGGCGCGCAGCGCGAGATCGTGCAGGTCATGTCCTACGAGCCGATGGTCCTGCTCGTCGCGATCGGCATGTTTATGGCGACGGGCACCTTCGAGGTGAACAGCGTCCTTACCGCTGACGTTCCCATGATCCGCTGGCTGCCGCTCATCTTTGCCGGGCTGCTGTACGTGCTCACGATCAAGCTGCGCAAGTCGCCGTTCGACATCTCGATGGCGCAGCATGCGCACCAAGAGATTGTCCGCGGCATCGTGACCGAGTTCTCGGGCAAGACGCTTGCCCTGGTGGAGCTCTCGCACTGGTACGAGACGGTCATGTTCCTCGGCTGGATCGGCATGTTTGCCATGTGGGGCGGCGGCTGGGTTGCCGCCGTGGTCGCAGTTGTAGTCGCGCTCGCGGTCTGGTTCCTCGAGATCGTGATCGACAACAACTTCGCGCGTGTCAAATGGCAGGCCATGCTCAAGTCCGCCTG
>JBJEHP010000294.1:0-5904 GCA_051876145.1 Coriobacteriales bacterium
CCCAAGGCCGGCCTCGAGAAGTTCGCACTCCAGTAGGTCTAAAGGCGCACGATGGCAGTCGAGATAACAGCCGAGAACTTCGAGCAGGAGGTCACGAACAGCGACGTGCCCGTCCTGCTCGACTTCTGGGCGGACTGGTGCGGACCATGCCAGATGCTCGCGCCCGTCCTCGAGGATATCGAGGCGCTGCACCCCGAAATCAAACTCGGCACCGTCGATACCGACGACCAGGCGTATCTGGCACGGCAGTTCGGTATCTCGTCGATTCCCACGCTCGTCTTCTTCAAAGATGGGCAAGTGGTTGCACGGAGCACGGGGTATTGCGGTGAGGCGGCAATCGAGGAGCTCATCTCTCGCTAGTTTCGTGCGAATGCCGCGCGTGTTGGTTCGGTGCACTTCAAGGAGCTGTGGGTTTTCCCGCAGCTCCTTTTGTCTTTTCAGAACAGGCGTTTCCGGCAGAACTCGAAGAAGCGTTTGGCTTCTCTGGTTGCAAGCTGCGATGCGTCGAGCTCGATGACGATGGTGCGTTCGAAATCGTCTGAATCGATGCGCACGAGGCGGGCAAGTGCTGGGTCGATGGCGGGCCAGCTGCGCGCCGGCCAGAATCCGACGCCCGAACCGAGTCCGATCATCTTCTGCACCACGGCGGGGCTGTCGCTTTCGAAGGCGACGACGGTCTCGATGCCGTGCCTCTGGCAGAGCAGGTCGCAGACCTGGCGGAATTTGCGGCTCCCCGCAAGGCAGACGAGGTTCTGGCCGTCGAGCTCTGCGGGCGCGATCGTGTCGCCGAGCTCGCTTTGCACGGGGACGGCGAGCAGGATGTCCTCTGTGAGAAGCAAGGCGTTGTCCGTCTCGAACGCGCGCTTGTCCTCGTCGGGCATCAACGTGAAAGTCCTAACGTCTCCGGCATCGCGGCCCTCGTGCTGCGTGATGTGGAACTCCGATCCGCTGTGTTCGTGGCGGTAGTCGATGACGGCGTCCAAGATCATGTTCGAGCCAGAGCCGATGTTGAGCTGTATCGTGCGCTCGTGCGCCTCCGAGAAGCGCTGCATGTCGCGCTCGATGTCGTCGAGTTCGGCAACGAGGGGCAGTGCGCGCTCCTTCAGGTGCTCGCCGTAGGGCGTGAGCTTGATATTGCGCCCGACGTGCTCGAACAGGGGGACGCCGAGCTCCTTTTCGAGGCGGTGGATCGACCTCGTGAGCGCAGGCTGGGCGACGTGCAAATGGTCGGCGCTTCGCGTCATGTGCTCGGTTTTGGCGACTTCAACAAAATAGCGGAGCTGGGTGAGTTCCATGCTGTCCTCAAATCATGCAAATTGGGCATGAGAATACTAATAACAATATATTAGACGGTATTGATAGGGGATTCTAGACTCCGCTCGTATGTGAAAACGACATCTGAGGGGATGGTCTACGATGGCTTCGGTCCTCGAAGCGGTAATGTTGATTTGCTTTGGCCTTTCTTGGCCGCTCAATGCCTACAAGGCGTACAAGGCAGGCACTGCGCAGGGCACGAGCTGGCAGTTCCTGCTGCTCATCACGCTTGGATACGTGGCGGGCATCATCGCCAAGTACCTCTCTGGAAGCATCAACTGGGTCCTGGTCGTCTACTATCTCAACCTCGGTTTTCTCGCGGTCAACTGGGCCACGTATGCACGTGGGTGCAAGCTCGACAAGATCGCGGCGGCAAAGCTCGAGCATTTGAAGGAGCTCGAGGGCGCGTCTGCTCGCTTGTAGACCGCATCTGCTATCAGAGCCACTGAGAACCGACCCCTCCCATCTGCTAGCGGACGGCATCTGCTATCAGAGCCACTGAGAACCGACCCCGCTGGCTGACGGCAGGGTCGGTGCTCATTCCATGGTCATTTTCGACCGCACGTGGACCGTTCTATATACTTTGGGCGTTACATTGGTTTTTCGTGCGATTGGAGATGCGATGAAAAAGGTTATCGCGCTTATCGCGAGTGTCGTTGCGATATGCACTCTCGCCGTCTCGCTCGTCGGGTGCAGCTCCGCCTCGCCGCAGGACGTGACGACTGCAACACTCGACGAGATAAAGGCCCAGGATTTCGAGGGAAACATGGCCGAGCTCAAGACTTCGATCGAGCAGGGCGTCAAAGAGGCGGCCGGCACCGACGTCGAGCTCACGGATGACGAGCAGGCCGTCGTCACCAAGCTGCTCAACAAGATGTGCGATTTCGACTACACGCTCGGCGACGCGACCGTCGACGGCGACCACGCGAGCGTCCCGGTCACGTTCACGACCTACGACATCAAAGGCGCGTTCACCAACTCGATGAGGTCGTACCTGCAAAACGTCTACGCCTCGGCGCTCAACACAGGGACTGTCCCTTCGCAGCAGGATATCGTCGCCCAGTACTTCTCTGAACTGAGCACGGCAATCGACGCCCTCGCCGAGAAGTCCGTCACGGCGCAGGGAACGATCACGCTGACGAAGACCGACGGCGAATGGACGGTCGATGAGCTCGACAGCACAACGACGAATGCCATGTTCGGCGGCATCGGGGATGTTTCGGACGAAATGGGCTCGATTGCGAACGAGTTCGTCTCGTCGAATTAACGCCCCATCACTCCGCACCTGCGTCGCACGCTCCGAGCGCGAGCTATTCGGCGACGTAGGCAGCGGGGTAGTCGTGGTCCTTTGCCCAGCGGTCGAGGGCCGCGTTGAGCGTCATGCTCCCCTCGTACGTGGAATCGGTCCCGTCGACGAGCTCGTTCATGATGTTGACCTGCTGGATGTGGAACAACGGCAGGCCATACGTGTCGGTGACGATGCGCACACGTACGTACGTTCCCTGTTCTTTCGCCATGAAACTACCTCCGAAAACGTCAGCAATGCAGCTCTCTAGTATAATCGAGCACTTGTAAGAACAACATAACGTGGAGTTCAAATGACTGAATCTGCCTTTCAACCCAAGAACATGATAGTAACCGGCGGCGCCGGCTTCATCGGGTCCAATTTCTGCCATTACGTTGCAGAGCATCATCCCGAGGTCCACATCACCGTGCTCGACAAGCTCACCTATGCGGGCAATCCCGCAAACCTCGACGGCATCGATCCCGACCGCTGCGAGCTCGTGGTGGGCGATATCTGCGACGCGGAACTGGTCGATCGCCTGTTCGCGGAAAACGACTGCTGCGTGCACTTTGCGGCGGAAAGCCATAACGACAACTCGATCGCAGACCCGAGCCCGTTCCTCAGAACGAATGTCGAGGGCACGTACACGCTGCTGCAGGCCGCCCGCAAGCACGACGTGCGCCTGCACCACATCTCGACCGACGAGGTCTACGGCGACCTTGCGCTCGACGATCCCGCACGCTTCACCGAAGAGACGCCGTATCGTCCCAGCAGCCCGTACAGCTCCACCAAGGCGAGCTCGGACCTTCTGGTGCGCGCGTGGGTGAGGACCTTCGGCGTGCGCGCGACCATCTCGAACTGCTCGAACAACTACGGCCCGCGCCAGCATGTCGAGAAGTTCATTCCTCGTCAGATCACCAACATCATCGACGGCATCCGCCCGAAGCTCTACGGCGACGGCCTCAACGTGCGCGACTGGATCCACACCGAGGACCATTCGAGCGCGGTATGGGAGATCCTCACGCGTGGGCGCATCGGCGAGACCTACCTGATCGGCGCCGATGGCGAGAAGAACAACATCGACGTGCTCCATGCCATCCTCGAGGGGATGGGTAAAGACCCCGACGGCTTCGACTGGGTCAAGGACCGTCCTGGCCACGACCGTCGTTACGCCATCGATTCGACCAAGCTCCGTCGCGAGCTCGGCTGGCGTCCCCAGCACACCGACTTTGCATCGGGGCTTGCCCAGACCATCAAGTGGTACGAGGACAACGAGGACTGGTGGCGCCCGGTCAAGGAAGCGACCGAAGCCAAGTACAAGGCACAGGGCCAGTAGACGCCCCGCATCTGAGAAAACTGAGCGCGCGCAGCCCCTTAGCAGTGCCTGTGCGCGCCGCAGCTCCCGAGAGTAGCTTGATACCTATTCATGGCAAATGAAAAGCCCTCCGCATCAGTTGACGCGGAGGGCTTTGTGTATCTCGTGTAAGTGAGGACTACTTGTCGAGTGCCTCGATGAGGGCGTCCTTCTGACGATCGCCCAGGCCGGCCAGGCGGCGCTTCTCGTCGATGCCGATCTCTTCCATCAGAGCCTCGGTGCGGGCCTTGCCGTAGCCGGGGAATGCGGCGATGAACTGCTTCACGCGCATCTTGCCGATTGCGTTGTCGTCAACCTTGTCAAAGGCCTTCTTGGCAGAAAGCTTGCCGGCCTTGATTTGCTCCTTGACTTCGGCACGGCGGGCGCGGGTCTCAGCGGCCTTCTTGAGGGCCTCTGCACGCTGCTCGTCGGTCATCTTGGGGAGTGCCATTCAATCACATCCTTCTCTTGCGGTTTAAGCCAACGGGATAGTAACACCGCTCGGCCTGTGTTGTTAGCAGTATAGGCAACATTTGCACGTTGAGCGTGAGTTTTGTCGAATTTGTCCGATTGCATGAGCAATTTTCACGATTTCTGGACGAACGTCTCACCGCATGTCCACGAGCGCTTTTTTGCTGGGGCGAGTGCATGAAAAATGCCCGGCGGAAAGCTGGCTGCCGGGCATTCACGTGCTCTTTCGCGGGGATGCTGTGAGCTAGTCTCCTGACGGAGAAATCGCCTCGATCAGGTCGCCCGTGCGTGCGTCGCGCGCATAGTTGACGTAGCGGATGGCGTTTGCCTTGTTGGCGGCAACCTCCTCGTCCGTCATCGCGCGCACGACCTTGGCGGGCGAGCCGAACGCGACCGAGTTGTCGGGAATCTCGGTGCCATGCGTGACGAGCGCGCCGGCGCCGATCATGCAGTTCTTGCCGACCTTTGCCCCGTCGAGCACAATCGCACCCATCCCGATGATGGTGTTGTCGCCGATGGACGCGCCGTGCACGATGGCGTTGTGGCCCACAGAGACGTAGTTGCCGATTCTCACGTCGTACCCGGGGTCGGAGTGGATCGTGGCGTTGTCCTGGACGTTGCTGCGGTCGCCGATGAAGATGTGCCCCTCATCGCCGCGGATGACCGCATTGAACCAGATGCCGGTGTCGACGCCGATAGTCACGTCGCCCTCGATGACGCTTCCCTGCGCCTCGTAAACGGTCTTGTCAATTCGCTTCATCGTCTTCGAGCTCCTTTCTGAGCTCCTGTTCTTCCCGTGCCTCAAGGTACGCGGCATGCTCTGCCTCGGACATGCAGACGGGGCCGATGCCGGTCTGATAGACATGGCGTTTCGTGAGAGCTTCGTCTGCGTCGGGCATGCGCGCGCTTCTGTTCGTTAGTTTGCGGCTAGCGGAGCTGCCTGCGTGTAGGTACGTGCGGCGTATTCCTGGTCGAGGTCGTAGAGGGCCTTGGCGTCGGTGCCGAACAGCTTCATCCTGGTGAGCAGGTCGTTGGCGTTTGCCTCCTCTTCGAGCTGCTCGTCGACGAACCAGTCGAGGAACTTCATGGTGCGGTAATCCTTGACGGCATCGGCCGCGGCGTAGATGTCGTTGATGAGGCTCGTGACGTACTTCTCGTGCTCGAGTGCCGCCTTGATGGGCTCGATGTGGTCGGTAAAGGTCATGTCGGGGGCGTCGATGGCGGTGAGCGTCACCTTGCAGTCGTTGTCGAGGAGGTACTTGCGCATGATCAGCGCGTGGTCACGCTCTTCCTGCGCCTGCACGAAGTACCAGTTGGCAAAGCCGGAGAGGCCCTCGTCCTCGTAGTAGTCGGCGAATGAGAGATACAGGTAACCCGAGTAGAGCTCCTTGTTGATCTGGTTGTTGATGAGTTCGTAAACCTTCTGGTCCATGGTTCCTCCAACGAAAAGAGACGCATTGCACGTGCTGCCCCGATTATA
>JBJEHP010000295.1:0-1570 GCA_051876145.1 Coriobacteriales bacterium
GGCCGTGGGTATCGGTTCACTTTGGCACGAGGGGCCGTGGGTATCGTGTCATTTTAGTGACGACTGCAGATAATGTTTCGCGCGGGGGTCTTGACCCTGACGTTACGTCACCCTGTATTGTGGCAGCAGCATCGAGAAGGGGGCACGCGTGAAGACGGTTGGGCAGGTGAGCGAGCTTGCGGGCGTGAGCATCCGCACGCTGCGCTACTACGACAAGATCGGGCTGCTTTCTCCCTCGTCGAGGAGCGATGCGGGCTATCGGCTCTACAGCGACGACGACCTGCGGCGACTCCAGCAGATCTTCCTGTTCAGGGAGCTTGAGTTCTCGCTCGAGGACATCCGGCGCGTCCTCGACTCGCCCGGATTCGACAGGGAGCGCGCGCTCGATCAGCAGGTCGAGCTGCTGAGGATGCGGCGCCAGCATCTCGATGACCTTATTGAGTTGGCAGAATCGCTGCGCGCAGAATCGCTGCGCGCAGAATCGCTGCGCGGAAAGGAAGGCGACACGGTGAGTTTCGAGGCATTCGACACGGGAAAGATCGACGAGTACACGCGTCGCGCGAAGCAGGAGTGGGGCAACACGCAAGCCTGGGGAGAGTTCGAGGAAAAGCACGCGGGGTACACGCATGAGCAGGAGGCAGATCTGGGTTCGAGGCTGATGCAGCTGTTCGTGCCGTTCGGCTCGATGGCGAAAAGCGGCGCCGACCCCGCCTGCGCGCAAGCCCAGCAGCAGGCGGCAAAGATCCAGGCGTTCATCACGGAGAACTACTACACGTGCACGGACGAGATCTTCGCGCAGCTCGGCGTGGCGTACGGTGCCGGCGGGGAGTTCACGAGCAACATCAACGCCGTCGCGGGAGACGGCGCCGCCGAATTCGCGGCGGCGGCGATAGCGCACAGGTTCTCGGACGCCGCGTCCGAGTGATGGGAGCGGGCCTTTCGCCTGCTTACCTGCCCAGCGCGTCGCGCAGCTTTGCGGAGAAGAGGCCGTCTTTGTTGCAGCAGAAATAGAGCGTCTGCACCCCGCGCGGATTGAAGCGCGCCTCGGCGGGGCCTTCCGGGTAGAGCCGGACGAACTGCATGCGGTCTGCGGACCCGGCGGCCATGAACAGGAGATGGTGCTGCTTGCTCATCGGGTGGTCCACCTTCACATGCAGCTCGTCGTCGAGCATCTGCACGTGGAGCACGTGCTCGGCATCCGGGGCCTCGGCCTGCAGCGGGGGCAGGTTGATGCCGTGGCAGCTCACGCACGCCGCGCCCGTCGCGTGGATCACGTTGTTGCAGACCGGGCACACGTAGAACTCCGACCTGAGCATGTTCGCGCCCGTGTTCTTGTTCTCCGCAGAAAACCCGGTGAGCAGCTCGGTCACCGAAACGCGGAGCGTGCGCGCGATTGGTTCGAGCAGCGTGATATCCGGCAGCCCCGCGCCCGTCTCCCATTTCGAAACGGCTTTGTCGCTTACGTTCAGGCGCTCGGCGAGCTGCGCTTGCGTAAGCCCGTTGCGCTCGCGCAGATTGCGAATCGTCGACCCTGTCAGATACTTGTCCATCGTCACTTCCGTTCTTCGTC
>JBJEHP010000296.1:0-1545 GCA_051876145.1 Coriobacteriales bacterium
AGCATGAAGCGGTCGCGGGCGATGTCGTGCGTGTCGCATGCCATGAGCATCTCTCCTTATCGTCGGGTGCCGAGCTGGCGCAAGGCGTCCAGCCCTGAATCGGTGAAGACATTGACGAGCTCGTGCGCGTGCTCGAGCTTGAGGTTTCGCTTCCAGCCGAGCGCCTGGTTGAGCGCGATGTTGCCGTTGGCGATGAAGACGAAGAGCGTGTAGGCGTCGTCGTGTCCGAGGCCGGTGCGCTCCATGATCTGGGGGACCGCCGCATCGGCGCCGCGTTCGATGATGTGGCGGGTCAGGCGCGCGAGCAGGTCGGGATCGGTGAACAGCAGGCGGTACTTGCCCTGGTCGGGGACACGCTGACACAGTGGGAGCTCGCCTTCGGGCTCCACGACCGCGACGTTGTCGAGCGCCTCGTCGATGAGCTCGTCGAGCAGGGCGTACTTGTCCTCGTAGTGCAGGTAGAACGTGCCGCGGTTCACGTCGGCGCGCTTGCAGATGTCGGTGACGGACATCTTGTCGAAGCCCTCGCTTCCGAGCAGTTCCAAAAACGCGTCGTGGATGACCATCTTGGTGTAGCGCGCCCTGCGGTCGTCGCGCTTGGCCCGAGGCCTTTCTGCCATGGCAACCTCCCTATAATCCCCAGCTGGAAGTTCCTTTGGTCAGATTATAGTTCCTTGACACTTGTCGAGGAACGGATACCGCGTATGTTGTGGCTCTGGTGCGCGCAGCAAAGCATCGGATCGCGATTGCGCCAAGTTCTCGGGTGCCCTATGCTCGATGTTCGGACATAATGAAGCGACGCTTCGACAATCGATCACGGAGGATGTGCATGGACGATTCCAGCTACCAGCAGCTGCTGGACGAGATAGCAAAGGCCGATGCGGTCATCGTGGGCATTGGCCCCGACCTTTCCGAGGCTGCGGGCCTCAAGCTCAAGGGCGGCAGCCGGGCTTTCGACGAGCGCTTTTCGGACTTCGCGAGCGACTTCTTCTTGCGCAGCATCGAGCAGGGGGAGCGCTTCAAGTGGACGAAGCCCGAGAACAAGTGGGCGTTCACGGCACGCCTGCTGCAGTACCTGCGCGACAGCGAGCCCGGGCAGCCGTATGCGGATCTCATCCGGCTTCTCGAGGACAAGGAGTTCTTCGCGCTGACCCCCAACAGCGATGGCCTGGCCGCCCGTGCGCTTGGCGACGAGCGCGTGGCCATGCTGCGCGGCGACTACCGCTGGCTGCAGTGCGAGAAGGGCTGCACCGACCGTGTGTACCCGTCCGAAGGCTACATCGACGAGCTGGTCGAGAACACGAGCGGCTGCGCCATCCCGAGCGAGCTCGTGCCGACCTGCCCCGAGTGCGGCCGCCCGCTCACGCCGTGGGTGTATGGCTACGAGTTCCTCGAGGGCGCGCATCACAAACAGCAGTTCGAGCGCTGGAACGCGTTTCTGGAGAAGAACATCAACAGCAAGATCGTGTTCTTGCAGGTTGGTGCGGGCATGAAGAACCAGGAGTACCTCAAGCTGCCGTTCTGGAACATGACGATGCAGCACCC
>JBJEHP010000297.1:0-1535 GCA_051876145.1 Coriobacteriales bacterium
GCTTACCCAGATTGCTGCCAACCTTTTCAAGATTCTCGTTGACATAGGGATAGAGAGCGCGTATTGTACTTTCTTGCGGATGGGCCCGTAGCTCAGTTGGTCAGAGCGTCCGGCTGATAACCGGGAGGTCACAAGTTCGAACCTTGTCGGGCCCACCACTTCTTTTCGAGAATAATCGCCCCAGCGCTAGCCGAGTCGCCGCTGGGGCGATTATTATCGGGGACGTAGCTCAGCTGGGAGAGCGCGGGCTTTGCAAGCCTGAGGTCGTGGGTTCGATCCCCATCGTCTCCACCATTCGAATGTCGAGGCCGTGCGAGTAGCGCGGCCTTTTTTCTTGCGGTCCCGCGCGGGCGCGTAGGCCGTCACCACCAGATGACCCTGAATCGCGACGCGAGCCCCGCATGTCCCGCCCCAACGGGCGAGCCGCCGAGTATTGGGTCGCCACCCCTGAGGGGGCACCTCGAGCTGTTGCCGGGGAATGGTGCGCTGACTCTTGGTGATGGGCGGCGGCCTTGCGTGCCTAACGTTGGAAAATCGGCCATGCATGCTCCTTCGCGACGGTGGGAGCACATGGTAGCAAGGGCTCCTTGCGGATGGCTTGCCTGTGCCTAGCGTTAAACTTTGGCCAGCGGTAGCTCCTGACCTGCGGATATGCGCTCTTCTCGCCTGCGGCATATTTGAGTGGGTCGGATTGGGAAGCTGTGATAGAATTCCCTTGCACAAGCGGGCATCGCCAAGTGGTAAGGCAATGGCTTCCCAAGCCATCATCCGCGGGTTCGAATCCCGTTGCCCGCTCCAGAGCTTGTGACGGGCCCCTCTGAGGGCCCGTATTCATTTGTCGCATAGGGGAATCTTGCCGCGTGGCACGCCGTTGGTGGCCGTGCCCGGCAGGATGCCGCGACTGGCCTAACGAGGGGAGACTCGCATGGGAATGACGCTTGAGGAGTGCACGCTGGCCATCGAGGGGCTTGACGCGCAGATGGACAGGTATGCCGAGCTTCTGGTGCGCAAGGGGCTGGCCGTGCGACCCG
Source organism: Coriobacteriales bacterium (assembly GCA_051876145.1). GTDB lineage: Bacteria > Actinomycetota > Coriobacteriia > Coriobacteriales > QAMH01 > CACZQA01. Next base: position 1,032 of record JBJEHP010000297.1, read on the forward strand.
GGCAGGAGGTCGTGGTGCAGTCGCCCGTGGAGTGCGCCGACTTTGCGCGTCGCGTGGTGAGGAGCGCCTATCACGCGGGCGCGGGCCACGTGACCGTGATCTGGGGCGACGACGAGATGAGCCGCCTCGAGTTCCAGAACGTTCCCACGGAGTACTTCAGGCACGTGCCCGGCTGGAAGGCCGAACAGCTCAACTCCCTTGCGGAGGCCGGCGCGTGCTTCCTCTTTATCGAGGGCAGCGACCCCGAGGCGCTTGCTGGCATCGACCCCGCCAAGCCCGCGGCGGCTGCCTACGCCAGGAACACCGAGTGCCTCTCGTTCAGGAACGGCATGGACTTTGGCAAGAACGTCTGGTGCATCGCTGGCGCCCCGGTAAAGGCATGGGCGAGGAAGGTGTTTCCCGACTGCCCCGAACACGAGGCGTACTACCGCCTGTGGCTCGCGATCCTGAAGACCGCCCGCGCGGACGGCGAGGACCCTCAGCAGGACTGGGAGACGCATAACG
>JBJEHP010000298.1:0-5751 GCA_051876145.1 Coriobacteriales bacterium
AGTCGTCGTAGAGGTTGACCGCCTCCAGCAGCCGGCTGATCTGGTCGAAGTCCGTAGCGGTTTCAGCGGCGGCCATGAGCAGCCTCTCCACGTTCTCGTCGTCGGTACCCTCCATGAGCCACTCGTCGAAGAACTCCATGAGCTCGGCTATAATGGCCCCTCTGTCTAAGGGAGGGGCATCGCATGGCGTCAAGCACAGAATACCTGGATTACGTCCTCGACCTGCTGGCCGACGTGCCGGAGATCTCGCATCGGAAGATGATGGGAGAGTATCTGCTCTATGCGTCGGGCAAGCTCTTCGGCGGCGTCTACGACGACCGCTTTCTGGTGAAGAACACGGAGTCCTCGCGAGCGCTGCTCTCGGTGCCCGCCGTGCCCTACGAGGGCGCTGCGGAGATGCTGCTCGTGGACGTGGAGGACAAAGCCGCCGTGAGCGCCATCGTGGAGGGCATGCTTCAGGAGCTGCCCGAGCCGAGGAAGCGCAGTGTTAACCCAAAATGGTGTTAGAAAAAGGGGCCCAGCTCAACATAGCCAGGCCCCTGCCCCTTTCCAAACCAGATTGACTGCTTTTACTTAAGTGCACTCGCTATCAACTGCAGCAGCACGTCAGAGACTCGACCTATCGGCTCGTCTCTTTTAAGCATGTCCCGTTCCAGGATGAGCTTCTGGTCGAGGCGAACATAAGACGGCTTGCGCAAGCCACAGTGCTGCCAGTCGATGATGGGAACAACGATACCTGTTCCTGTCATGGACAAATCCTTAGACGTTACCTTTGCTGCCAGAGCGGTGAAAGTTGAGTCGAGGACGTCGACGATGATAACAGGCCGAACCTTTCCGACTCCGGGGTGGTCTTTGTACTCAACATACGCGAGCCAAATGTCACCTGGAGCCGGTTTACACGAGGTCATCATAGAGCCCATCGTCCTCGGGGCAATACCACTCTGCAGGCAATACGGTCACGCCGTCTGCATTCGGGCGCGCGATGTCAGGGGCGTTCCAGTCAATTGTCGTGATGTGCTTTCCCGACAGCGGCGCAATCGCAACCCAAGGCTTCGAGTTCTTGAAGACTGTGACAGGCTGGCCTGTCTCAGCCACCATGGTGGCGATCTTGGAGAAGTTGGCTCTGGTCTCAGCAACTGTAGCGGTAAGCTCTGCCATAACATGCTCCTTAACGAGTTGTACTATATTGCGGCATCCATTATAGCTCGAATTCGTTACACGATTGTGTACGCATTTCATGCTGAGCCCTCCTTTCTGTGCGCCGGGTAGGGTGGTCCATTCCGGCGTTCACCCCGAGTCGCTCATCATCGAGGACCTTGAGAAATCGCTTCGCCTGCTGAACGACGATACCATCGAGCCCCTCGTCCGGGCGGCTGTCTTCCATTACCTGTTTGGGTACATCCATCCCTTCTACGACGGCAACGGGAGGGTGAACAGGTTCATCAGCAGCTATGTTCTGTCCCGGCACTACGAACCGATTGTCGGCCTCAGGCTGTCCTTTGCGATCAAGGAGCATATCAGCGCGTACTACAAGGCGTACGAAACGTGCGAGCATGCCTTGAACCGCGGCGACCTCACGCCGTTTGTGATTGCGTTTTGCGAGATTGCCGTTGCCGCGATGGAGAGCATGAAGAGCTCGCTGGCAGAAAGGCTCGACAGCCTAGACAAGTACAGCAGGCTCATCGAGCACTCTCGGGTCTGCGCAGACCGCCAGACGCGCGAGGTCGCGCTCAACATTGTCTCGGCAACCTTGTTCTCGGCGTATGGCCTTACCCCGGCCCAGCTGGCCCAGCTCCTTTGCGTGTCGCGCCAGACTGTGTACAAGCGGGTCGAGCCCCTGAAGGCGGCGGGGTGGCTGGTGACCGCGAAGGTCGGCCGAAAGACCTACTACACGCTTGATCTGGACAGGCTCGCCGAGTAGAGCTGCGTGGTTCTCTGGGCTATTGAGTTAAAAATCGCTAGCAAATTTAACTCAATGAGGCGAAAACGCCCCAATCAAGTCGAGTATTTACCCGTTATCTGTCATCAAGCCCCATCCTGCAGAGCTGCTCCTACGCCAAGGTGCGCGAAGACTCCGCCCTGCTCGACCGGCTCAGAGACGTCGAAACGCGTTATCTTGCCGTCAGTGAAGCATGCGTAGATTACCCGGTCCGGGCCAGCCACTGCCTGGCAAACAACGGGGTAGTAGCTCTCCATGCGCACCCCCTAAAGCGGGTCGAATTGGTCGAGGGGAGGGCTGAATGCATCTCGATTACGATTGCGCCCATGGGACGCTCTTCTCGCCAGGGTTTTGGGGATTTCTGGCAGAAAACGGCTCTTGTGTAGCGCGCGGACAGGCTGGGCGCGAACAGCTTGTCCATGCCCAGGGCCCAGTAGATGAGCGCCTTGACGTCGTGCCGGCGCGCTCACCTCTCCTCCGGTGCTTTCCTTGCTAGTACGGTTTCGAAACTCTAAAATATTTTAAGTTTCGAAACCGTACAGGGGAGCACACCGTTGACTTGGGTAGACCGCACGGCATATATGGAGCGCCTTCGCTCCCTCGAGGGGACGAGGGACATCAAGGTGATCACGGGCATGCGCCGTTCCGGCAAGTCGGAGCTCATGAGGGCCTTCGCAGCAGAGACCGCCGCGGGCGATCCCCTGTCCAACAACCTCTATCTTGACCTGCTCGACCTCGACAACGAGTCCCTGCTCGAGTACCACGCCCTGCATCAGAGGGTGCTGGAGTCGCACAGGGATGGCGCGCACAACCGACTCTTCATCGATGAGATCCAACTATGCGAGGGTTTCGAGAAGGCGATCAACAGCATCCACGCGCGCGGTGGTTGGGACATCTATCTCACCGGCTCCAACGCCTTCCTGCTGAGCTCAGACCTCGCCACGCTCTTCACCGGCCGCCACAGGGAAGTGCACATCCTCCCGTTCAGCTTCCGCGAGTATCGCGCGTTTTTTGGGGAAGATCGCAGTGCAGACGAGGACTTCGACGGCTACGTGAGGCGCGGCGGGCTGGCCGGCTCGTACGAGTACGCCAGCGAGGCGGAGTCGTACGGCTACATCCGCGACGTCTACCGCACCATCCTCACGCGCGACCTCGTGCAGAAGTACTCACTCCCAGACACGGCGGTCCTGGAGAGGCTGGCCGAGTACATGATGGACAACTCCGGCAACCTCAACTCGCCCAACAGCATCGCCAACACGCTCGGCGCGAACAAGGTGCCTACCAACCACGTCACCGTGGGGCGCTACATGTCCTATCTGCGCGACGCCTTCGTCTTCTACGAGGCGCGCCGCTACGACATCAGGGGGAAGAAGTATCTGAGCACCCAGGCGAAGCACTACGTCTGCGACACCGGGGTGCGCTACGCCGTGCTGGGAACGCGCAACATGGACTGGGGCCGCATGTACGAGAACATCGTCTTCCTGGAGCTTGTGAGGCGCGGCTTTGAGGTCTATGTCGGCAAGCTGTACCAGAAGGAGGTCGACTTCGTCGCGAAGAGGGGGTCGCAGCTCATGTACATACAGGTGAGCGATGACATCAGCGCGGAGCAGACGCTCGAGCGCGAGCTCTCGCCGCTACTGGCGATCAGGGACGCCTTCCCCAAGGTGCTCATCGCCAGGACCAGGCACGAGGAGTACAGCATCGAGGGAGTGCGCGTCATCGACATCGCGAGGTGGCTCCTCGATGACTGACATCGCCAGCGGGCCAGTCGGAGGAACGTGCAACCCCGAATGCCGGCAACCCGCAGGAGGCTCTCGACAACCATGACTACCGCGCTGCGTCCAATCTCATCTGGCCCATTCGTCCTACAATTCCAGTCGACTGCAAAGCACCCGCAAGGTGAGCATCTCACCTCCTCCGGTGTTTCCTTTTCACCTTGTGATTCAGCGGGCGATGCATCAACGGCTGCCGCCAACCCTGTTTTGAGAAAGGTCACAGCGCTTCTCTAATCGACGCCGTCATGAGCCAGCTGCCCTACACGCAGAACGCCATGTAGAGCGGGAGGTAGAGGCGCTCGCCCTCGGCCTTGAACTGCTTGGGGTGCAGGACTATCTGGGTTCCAACGCGCTTGCCCCAGCGCCTTGAAAAGTCGTCGAGCGAAACAGTGCTGTAGCTCTTGGAAGACTTGACCTCAACGGGGCTCAAGCGCAGCTTCCCCCCTGCGTTTGAATACCCCTTGGCCAGCAGGAAGTCGACCTCGCGCGGCCGCGGGCGAGCGCCCCGCTCGATGCCCGGCTCCTCCCAGGTGTGGTAGAACAGCGAGTGCCCCGATGCGTGGAGCTGCTGGGCGATCGCGTTCTCGACCAGCATCCCCTTGTTGACAGAGACCCGCCCGAACTGGATGTCGCGGTGGACGTCCATCGAATCTGGGCCGTCGGCAAACGCAAGCGTCACGAGCAGGCCCGTGTCTGCCATGTAGCACTTGCAGGAGCTCGTCTCCTCTGTCGTGCGAAGCCCGATGCTCGGGTCGGTGCACAGCCTGCAGATGTTGGCGACGTGCGCGTCCTGGAGCCAGTCGAGCGCGGGCTCGTATTCCTCATAGCGCGCCCCAGAGGCCAGGCTCGAGAACTTGAAGCGCTTAGACGCGGCGGAGAGCTGGCCGGGGATGGACTGGAACACGGCGCGGGCACGGCGCACGTCGTGCCCTCCGAACTCGCCGATGTCCTCGAGGTAGAGGTTGATGATCCTCTGCTTGACGCGGTTGCACGGCGAAAAGTCCTTCTCCTCGACGAAGGCCGCAACCGACTGGGGCATTCCCCCCACGAGCATGTACTCGTTGAAGAGCCGCATGGCCCTTGCGTGGATGCTGTCTGGCAGGGGGCGGCGCTCGCTGAAGGCGGAGCGAATCTCCTCGGCGAGGAGCTCCTGCCCGCTTGCCCAGAGGTACTCTTCGAAGTCCAGAGGGTCGAGCATGACGCGGTCTTCCTCTGAGGGGATGACGATGTCTGCGACGTTCTTGCGCAGGGAGACGAGCGACCCGGTTTCGATGTAGTCGAAGCGGCCGTCTGCAACCAGGTGCTTGATGTACTCACGCGCGATGGGGAAGCGCTGCACCTCGTCGAAGATGACAACCGCGTCTCTGCGTGCCAGGCGCTTGCCGTAGCTGAGCTGCAGCATGCGCAGGAAGGTGTCGACGTCCTCGCGCTGGTCGCGGAAGAGGTCGAGCACGGCTTTGGGGGCAGCCGAGAAGTCGATGTACAGGAAGTCGGCGTACTCGGCTTTGGCGAATTCCGTCACGAGGGTTGTCTTGCCAACGCGCCGCGCGCCCTCGACGAGCAGGGCGCTTCTCCCTTTGGACTCGCGCTTCCAATCGAGGAGCTTATTGTAGGCCTTTCTTCTGAACATGTTCTGACCTCGTGTTTTTACAAAAATCCGTCAGTTCACAAGGCCACTATACTACAAAAATCCGCCACTTCTTGAGGCCGTAAAACTACAAGAATCCGCCAGCTTTTGGCCTACAATGCGGCAGGAGCCTAAGGAGCAGCCGCAGTTGGCAAGGATAACGAGAGCGTTTTACCGCTGCCGCAGCGGAAACCAGCCTGTCGGCATAAACCCCTATAATGCGCCCATGCAAGCTGAGGAGGAGCGCCGATGCAGCCAGAGACCGGTCGCGACCTCGAGAGGGCTTGGGATGCGGCCGAGCGCTCCAAGAACCGCCACGGCTACAGGTGCGTCGCTGAGGACCTGGCACACATCGCCGCCCTCCCCGGGGGCAAGGCGGCAGCGAAGAAGCTGGCTGACATGATCAGGGA
>JBJEHP010000299.1:0-5748 GCA_051876145.1 Coriobacteriales bacterium
AAGGCCCTGGGTGCCGGATGCCGAAAGCGTGAGCGTAATCTTGTCGGGGCGTTTGTTGTCGCGGTTGTTGTCGTCGTCCCATTTCTTGGAGGCGTTGACCGTGCCCGTGATGAGCGTGTTATCGAGCTCGGTGGTCTTGGCGTCGGCGTCCACCTTGGACGCATAGGCGTAGGCGCCCACCGTGCCGGCCAGTTTGCCGTCGACCGTCGACTTTTCCGGCTCCGCCGCAACCGTCGTGCCATCGGTAAGCGTGTAGCCCGTCTCGACCGCGCGGTAGACGTAGTCCGCCCCCGCGTGAGCCGCCTTCGGGTTCGTGTTCTTAGCCGGCAGGTTGTCGAGCATGACGGAAGGCCAGGTGCCGTCATCCGTCTTCTGCAGGTCGTAGGTCTTATTGGTCAGGTCGGTCCAGTTCGCGCCGTTATCGTCGGAGCGCTGGAGCGCGAAGCTGACCTTGGCGATGTCCTTGTTCACACCAAAGTTGTCGGTCCAATTCTTCGAAACGGTCAGCGAGGTGTAGGGCATCGTGTTGGTCACGCTGAAGGCGTGGCCGGCATCGCTGCCCGTGTCCGTACCCACCGCGGGTGCTTCGTAGCCCGTAAGCTGACCCTCGGTTACCGTGTAGGCGATCTTCTTGCCCACCTGGCCCGGCTGATAGACGGGCAGGTTGTCCCACGTGGTTGAAGCCGCGCCGTCGGACGCCACGTTCACCGTGCGGGACAGGCCGGTGAGGCCATCCACCTTCAGGTCGGACGCAGAAAGCTCCGAACCGTCAACGATCGCGTGTAGCGTGTAAGTAACCGCGCTCGGACGGTCGCCGTAATCGTTGTTGTCCGACCAGGTCTTGCTGGTCGTAACCGAGGTGGTCTGCGGGGTGCGGGAGTTGACGAGTGCGTCTGCCGTAGCGGCATAGGCGCCGTCGGCGAGAGACAGCTGGACGGCCGCAGGTATGGTCGCCGTGTAGCCGTTACCCACCTCCTGCTCGCCCACCGTGTAGGAGATCGTGGCGCCCGACGCGTCATACACGGGCAGTCCGTCCCAGCTGGTCGTCTGCGCCGCACCGAGTTCGTCGCGCGTGCCGTTGGTGGTCACGGTCAGCTCGTGCGCATCCATCGTGGGCAGGGTAAGGCCCTGGGTGCCGGATGCCGAGAGCGTGAGCGTGACCTTACTAGGGCGCACGTTGTCGCGGTTGTTATCGTCATCCCACTTCTTGGATGCGTTGACCGTGCCGGTTATGAGCGTGTTGGTGATGGCCGTCGTCGCCGGCGTGTCGCCCGATGCCGCGCTGGTCTGCGAGGTGTAGGCAAAGGCGCCCACCGTGCCGGAGGTGGGGTCGGCCGCCGTCGCGTTTGAGGCGGGGACGGTCGTGGCGCCCTTGTCCGCTGCGAGGGTATAGCTCACCTCGACGCCGCGGTACTCCCAATCGTTGCCCGTAGTGCCGTCGATCTTGGGCAGGTCGGTCCAGGTGTGAGACCAGCTCTCCCCTGCCGTGAGGTCAAAGGTACTCGAAGGCACGTCGGTCCAGGTGCCGCTTGCCGTCGAGCGGTGCTGCAGCTTGATCGACACGTGATCGATGTCGCCATGCAGGTTCCAGGCATCGTCGCCCGCCCAGCTCTTGGTGACCGCAAAGCTCGTGGTCACCAGCTTGTTGGAAAACGTCGACGTGCCGTTTGAGCTGTTCACGGCGGTTGCCGTGGCGTAGTAGGGATTTTGCACGCCATCGGTTGAGGCCTCTGCCGCGGTGCCGGGCACGTAGGTCTTGGCATCGCTGCCCGTCCCGTAGGTGTAGGAGTCCTCCACCGCGCGGTAGCGGTAGGAGGCGCCGCTCGCATCGCGCGCGGGCAGGTTGCTCACCGTCTGCGAAGCGAACGCGCCGTCGCTGCCCTTGGACAGCGTGACCGTCGCCGTGTCGGAAGCGTCGCTTCCCGTGCCCGCGGCCCAACCCTGGGGCACGCTCTGCCAAGCGGAATCGTCGGAAGCAGTCGTGTATTCCAGATGATAGGAGATGCTGTCGGGACGCGAGAGATAGGCGTTGTTGGTATCGGCCCAGTTCTTGGCCACCGTGATGCCGGTGGTCTTGAGCGTGTTGGACACGGTCGTCGTGGCCGTCCCATCCTTCTTGGCGCCGTCGGTCGTGCCGGCGACCACATCGGCATCCGCATGCGCGGTGCCATGGTCGGACGTGAAGCTGGTCAGAGCGCCCGTGCTCGTGTTGTCGACTGCCGTGAAGGTGCCGTTTGCGTCAACGTAGCCTTCGACGACGCGGTACTGGTAGGGAATCTTCTTCGCCGAGGCATCGCCCGTGTGCCAGTAGAGAGGCAGGCCGGCCCAGCTGGTCGCATCGTCGCGCGATACGGTCGTGGTCGTTCCGTTCTCCGTCTTGTTGAGGGCATAGGAGAAGGTGACCGAGCCGTCGGCGCCAATCGATGTGGCTGTCGCCACCGAGGCAATCGAAGCTCCCGTCGCCTGAGCGGAGATCTTGCCGTCGCTTCCGGTCGTGACGTTGAGCACCTCGAAGTCGCTGTTGCCGTCGGCATCGATGGCCTGCCAGTCGCTCTTGCCGTTCACGCCGTCGAGCTTGTACTGCAGCTGCAGGGCGAGCGTGTAGCCGGAATTGGCGAGCTCCTGTGCATAGGCTGCCAGCTGACTCGGCGAATCCTTGCCACCCAGCTGATGCCCGTTGTAGAACCAGGTCTTCGTGGGCGCGATTGAGAAGGTATCCCACGGTGCATGCACGTTCACAAAGAACGCCTGCGTACCCGCCGTGCCCAGGTCGTTGGCCGTGCCGGCGCTGGTTACCGTGTAGCTGGTCGTATCAGACGCGTTGTGGTATTGGAAGAGCTTCTGATAGTTTTCGTCTAGCTTGGTTTCCGTGACCGCGTAAGCCGATGCGTCGTCCATGGAGGAGACGATATTTTTCCACACGGGAACGAGCAGCGTCTTCTGCCAGACGTCCTTGGCCGTGATCTTCTGGTTCTTGCCGAGTGCATCCCAGTCGGGGCCGTTGCCGCTTGTGTAGGCAATCGCCCCATCGCTTTCGGTATAGGCATCCGAAGGCAGGGCATCGCTGCTGGCAAGCGTGATGCCGTCGGTCACCTCAGCGCCGTCGCGCGTGATGCTGAAGGCAAGGCTTGCGGGGCGGTAGCCGTCGCGGTTGCCGTCGTCGTCCCAGGTCTTGCGCACGGTCAGCTGCTTGACGGGGATGGCGTTGACCACGGTGGAATCGTAGCTCCCCACCGTGCCGTCGGTGCTCGTCTCAGACTGCACGAGGGTGCCGGAGATGCCGGCATCGGTGACGCCCGCAGCAGCAAATCGGTAGGTTAGCGCGCTCGACTCGTCCGCATACGTGTTCGTGCCCGTAGGCACGGCATTGGCGGTCACGTCCGCCGTGCCGTTCGCGTAGGTCAGCGCGTACTCGTAGGCTACGTAGCGCGTCGGGCACAGCTGCCCGCCCACCACGGTGTAGCGCGGCAGGTTCGAGATGGTCGTCGTGCCCAGGTAGGTGCCGGTCTTCGCGTTGAAGGAGAGCGTGCGCTCCACGGGCGCGGACGTGCTCCCCGTCGTCTGCGTCACATCCGCCCAGTCGGACCAGGTGTCGCCCGTCTGGTAGGCGTACTTGTAGCGAACCTTGATGGAGGCGGGCAGGGCGTTTGACTGCACGAGCTGCGTGATATCGTCGGATGAAAGGTCGCTCGTCGTGCCGTCGAGGTCCTTCTTCCAGGTCTTCTTGAAGCTGGCGCCCACCACGTTCAGGGTGTTGGTGACCGTGTAGGTGCTGCCGTCGGCAAAGATGCCACCCGGGTAGCTCGTGGTGTAGGCCGAAGATAGGTCGTAGGCCTTGCCATCTTTCTGAGCCGAGACCTCGGTGACGAAATAGTGATAGGCCGACCCGTTGGGCGCGTACTGCTGCAGGCCGCTGATGGTCTTCGACCAGTTGTCCCCCGCCGCAGTCAGGGTGAACTGGGCCGCCGCGTCGCTTTCCGCGACCTTGCCGTAGCTGTGCTCGGCGCTCGTCGTCGTGCCCGTAATCGAACCATCTGCGATCGTTGCGTCCGCCAGGCTCACGTTCTCGGTGACCGTGGCGCCCGTGTTGTCGGTGTAGCTGCGCTCCAGCTGGAAGGTGATCTGGTCGGGCCGCGTCTGCAGGGCGTAGTTGTCGTCGTCCTTCCAGGACTTGGTCACCGTAACCGCGCCGGTCTTGGACCCGTAGGCGTTGAGCATGGACGCCGCACCGCTGCCGGCGGAGATGGTGCCCGCGCTGTACGAAGGCGCCGTCGTGACGTCGGCGATGGCGTTGTAGCTGCCGGTGTCGCTCGAGATTGCCAGGTTCGACGTGCCATCGGCAGCCTTTGCCTGGTAGGCGACCACGGCACCGGAGTTGGATTCCTCCACCTCGTAATGGTAGGGGTTGCCGTTGGGGGCCAGGTAGGCCAGGTGCGTCCACGCGAGCGTCTGCTTGGCACTCGAACCGTCCCAGGTAAGCGAGACCGTGTTGGCGTTGGTGTTCTGCCCATCGCCCGTGCCCGCCTGCGCGAAGGCCGCTTCGCGCGTGCCGGCAATCTTGCTGCCGGCCTTGTCGGTCAGGTAGCGTACGAGGGTGACTTTGCTCGTGGGGCGCAGGTTCTCGGGAATCTGGCCCGTAAACAGGCCGAAGTCCCAGGTTTTGTCGAAGCTGATCGTGAGGTTCTGGTCGCTGTTGAAGGTGTTGATCGCCTGCAGGCCATCATCGGGGTTGTCGGCGAACTGGAAAGCCAAGCCCGCCTCGGGCTCGACTTCCTTGACGAAATACTCGTACGGCTCGCCGTCGATGTCGTACTTGTCCACCTGCGTATCGAAGGTGAAGGTGCGCGTCCGCGAGGTGATCGTGGCGCTCACCGGCGTGCCGTCGCTCTTGGTCACGTCCTTCAGGATTGGCGTGCCATCGCTTGCCTTGGCGTCCTCGAGCTTGACGCTGCCGCCGCCGTTCTTCCACGCCTGGTAGTCGTCGTGCTTGACGCGCTGCAGGTGGAAGGTGACGTCGATCAGGTTGCTCGACTGGTCGAGCTCTGCCGGGATGTTCTTCCAGCTCTTCTCGCCCGAGATGGTGACCTTCTCCTCCAGGCGGTTGACGATGGTGCCCGCATGTGCCGCCTCGCTGCCGTGCGCGTAGTAGTACTGCGCCACGGGGATCTGCGCGCCGTCATAGGTGATGGAGGTCGGGGTGCTGGTTGCCTCGGTATAGCTCGTCGTGGTGTCCGTGTGCGAGGGCTCTTCCGCGTACGCGCCACTCTCGACGTACGTGCCGTGGTTTTGCGACGCCCAGTTCTCGGCGATGTAGTAGGTGTACTCGTAGCCCGCCGCGTTATAGCGCGGGACGTCGGTGAAGGTGCACTGCCACCAGTCGGCAGTGACCTCTTTAGTGTTCCAGTCGCGCTCGGTGAAGCCCATCTTCTCGTAGTGGGTGTAGGCGCCGTTCGCGCTCACCGTGGAATCGCCGCCCGTCGCGCTCTCGTCCGTCCAGCTGCGGTACAAGACGGGCTGGATGTCGGGGCGCGCAGCGACGATCGTGGCGTCCTCGTCGCCCAGGTCTTTCCAGTACTTGTTCATGTAGGGGCGCACCGTGCCGGTCAGGGTGTTGGTGTACTCGTAGCGGTCGACGTCGCCCGTGTGCGCGGTGCCCACCGTGTAGCCCGCGTGCACGAAGCGGTGCGCGTAGTTGTTCTCGGCCTGCGCATCGCCGAAGTTCATGGTCTCGTCAGAGACGCTGTAGGC
>JBJEHP010000300.1:0-1529 GCA_051876145.1 Coriobacteriales bacterium
TTGCTTGTCGTTGACCTTGATGCGCTCGCCGTTGTGGGTGCGTGCGCGCAGCGAGATCTTGGTCGAGATGCCGGTAGGCGTCTTGGATGCCCGCAGCCCCTTCTTGCCGGTCTCTTCGACCGCCTCCTCGTCGGCGCTGGCCGCGCCCATCTGACGGCTATAGAAGGGGTTGGCCCAGTAGAACCCGGACTCGCGGATGGTACCGATGTAGTTGCCGAAGAGGAGACAGACCTTGGCCTCTCCCGGTTTGAGAGTGATGAACCCCGAGCTCATGACAATGCCCAGTGCGAGCAGGACGAACCCGACAATCATCAGGGGGGCCGCGAATGCCGGTGCCTCGATGCCAGCGTCATCTGCCGAGACGAGGAGCACGACGGACCACACGATGCCCGCGCAGCTCGCAACGTAAATGAGGATGTTCGCGGCCAGCATTGCCCAGCCTGACTTTGCGTGCATGATCTTTTCGGATGCCATCAGGTCTCCTTTCCTCGACGGCCCCGCGGTCGGTTCGAGGCCGAATGGTCTCAAAGTGATATCACTATAATATCAACTTAATTCACATATTTCAATCTCTGAAGGGACGGAGGTTTGTGAACTCTTCGTGGCGTCTGTATGGTCAGGGGTCTGGAGGGGACGCGTTCCGGGCGCAGCAAAGCAACTCGAGGAGCGGCAGCACTTGTGGCAGCTGGCGCGACCGCATTGGGGCAAGGTTTTTTCGTGTCTCACCTCTGTCCTAGTATCGTAGATGCCAGCAGTGGATAATCACGAGGGGGCGCAAGCCAGATGAAGATGGATTCGATGACACGGTATCGATGGCACTCGGCGGGCTACCTGGGCGGCGAGGGAGATCCGGGCGGTGACGGCGACGATGGGGCGGGCTGCGGGTGTGGATGTGTTATCGCGCTCTTTGTAGTCTTAGTGCTGGCTGCCTACATTTCCTCATTCTTCATAGGCTCATAGCGCTCTCTGACAAGAGTTCGCAATCTTCCTGAAAGGGGCATCTTCTATGGCAATGTTCATCGATTTTCCCGAGGTCGACGTCACCGTGCAGGGCATCGAGGACGTGACAATCCCGCCGATGGTGAAAATCGGAGAATTCTACGACGCTTCGAAAATTGAAGACCCATGCGCGCATCTGCGCGCGCAGATGGAGCAGCTCCCCGACCATGGCTCGTATGCCGGCAAGCGCATCTGCATCACCGCTGGTAGCCGCGGCATACCCTACTTCGACCAGCTGTTGCGTACGATGTGCGACGTGCTCAAAGAATGGGGCGCCCGTCCGTTCATCATCCCTGCGATGGGAAGCCACGCCGGTGCCACGGCGCAAGGCCAGCTCGAGATGCTCGCCGGATACAACGTAACGGAAGAGAGTATCGGCGTGCCCATCTTGTCGTCCATGGAGGTGGTCCAGTATGGCGAGCTGGACGGCATACCGCTGTATTGCGACAAATACGCCATGGAGTCCGACGGCATCGTCATTTTCAACAAGGTAAAACCCCATACCGACTTCCGCGGCCCGCACGAGAGCG
>JBJEHP010000301.1:0-1522 GCA_051876145.1 Coriobacteriales bacterium
CCGTCACGTCGTCTATTCCCGCTATCCGCGCGTTGCCGAGCGTGGCGCTGTACAGGGCGAATGCCGGGGTCACTCCCACGTACCTGCAGAAGTAGACGAGCTCGCGCCAGAAGTCGTATTGCGTGATCCAGGGGCAGCCCACGTCGTTTCCGAGTGCAACTGGCGTCCCTGCCTCGAGAGCTGCCTTGGAGCAGGCGATGATTCCCTCGAAGACCATGTTGCCGTTGTACTGCTCGACCTCAGATGCATGGGAGACCGAGCGGTCGAACAGCGCGTAGAGCAGTGCGGGCGAGAGCGTCGTGCAGAGTGTGGCGCCCGTAGACTTGAAGAGCCCCACGACCTCGTCATCGGGCTTGGCGCCATGCTCGATGGAGTCGACGCCGTTCCGGAGGGCGACCTTGAGCCCCTCGACGCCCTCCACATGGGCTGCGACCTTGTAGCCAAGCGCATGGGAACGGTCGCAGACCGCCTTCACCATGGTGGGGTCCATCCGGAGCAGGCCCGCCTCGCCCTTACGCGTGCCGTCGAGCACGCCGCCCGTGATCATGAGCTTGACGAGGTCAACGCCTTGCCGCCTGGAGAGCTCGACATGCGCAACGGCCTCGTCGACGGATTTCGCGGCGATGGCGACCGAACCCGCCATGTGCCCGCCTGGCACCGATATGCCCTCGTTGGCGGCGAGGATGCGCGGGCCGAGCACCTTGCCGGCTGCAATCTCGTCGCGGCAGCGCGTGTCGAAGTCGCCCAGGCCGCCCATGGTGTGGATTGTGGTGACGCCGCTCATGAGCTCGATCTGCGCGTACTGGCGAACGAGGCGATAGGCCACCGCCCGGGTGAGCCCGTTGCTCATGATCTTCCTGACCAGCGCCGCGCTGTCGCGCTGCTTCTTCTGCGACTTGCCATTCCCTGCCAGGTGTACGTGCATGTTGATGAGGCCGGGCATGAGATAGCGACCCCTCAGGTCGTGGACCTCGCAGCCCGCGTATGCGCTCTTCATGGATTCGGGCACGACGGCCTCGATGAGACTGCCGGAGGTGACGAGGACCATGCCCTCCAGCGGCTCCATGTCCTTCGTGCCATCGAGAATGGTTGCCCCGATGTAGGCGATGCGCGTGCGACCAGTCGTCCCCATGCCTCTTCTCCTCGTGGATAAGTGGCTTGGGCTGCGAGTCTAGCAAAACGATGTGCTTGGGTTGGGTGGGAATGCACCATCCAGTCCGTTCCTCTCGCATATGGAGCCGCGCAATGGCGCGGGGGCGATGCGGACCCGCGTCAGAACAGGCAGCCCTCGATCACGTCCTTGCCGAGAAGGGCATCCATCCATTTGGCGGGTATCGCGTCCATGCCGTAGGCAATCCCGGCCAGGCCACCGGCGACCGCGGCCGTCGTGTCCGTGTCATCGCCCAGGTTCACGGCCAGAAGGACACAGTCCTCGTAGGTCGAGGTGTTGCCAAGGCACCAGAGCGCGGCTTGCTCGGTATCCTTCACGAAGCCGCCGGAGCGGATGTCATCCTCGGGCACG
>JBJEHP010000302.1:0-5701 GCA_051876145.1 Coriobacteriales bacterium
GGAAACGTAGATGAGCGCAAACCCCAGGACCACCGACAGACAGGCGATGCCGCCGAGCTTGCGGTACCGATGGCCCCGCAGCCAAGAGGAGCGCCGCGCGAAGCCGAATGCTCCCGTCAGGCACAGGGCGGGCACGCCAAAGACGAACCCATCGAGCGCCACGTAGGCAAGCAGGCTGGCGGTCTGCGTGCCGGTCGCGAACGCGTCGGCGGTCCCCACCACCATGAGGGCGACAAACGCCCACACCGTGATGCACCAGGCAATCCACACGCCTCGCGCCAACGGGTAGGCGTCGATGAGTCCTTGCACGAGCGGGACTGCAGCACGCGCAGAGGCCCCCGTCTGTGCCAGCAGGGAGAGCCGACGGTCGGCGGCTCGGCGCAGCTTCGAAATGCTCGAATAGCGCTTGTCCGGCTCGATCGCGCATGCCCGGTCAAGCACGCGAGTCAGACCCGGGGCCACCCGCATGGTCTCCTGCCCTGGGTGCTCGCCTGTCACGAGGAAGCGCAAGAGCTTTCCCGCCGCGTAGACGTCGGCACGTTCGTCGCTCTGGCCGAACCCGAACTGCTCGGGCGGGGCGTACCCCATCGTCCCCCACAGCTCCGTATCGGCGTGGGCGCCGCTGTGCGGGCGCCGGGCAATCCCGAAGTCGATGAGATGGGCGTGCGTGCCGTCGAACACGATATTCGAGGGGTTGATATCGCGGTGGATGATCGGGCCGCCCTCAGCCGCATGGAGCACCTCGACGGCGCTGCACACGTCGTCGAAGATGGCCTGGGCGCGATGCAGATCGGGGGCCTGGTTCTCGTAGAGCTCCTCGACCGTGATGCCCTCCACCCATTCGAGCACGACGATGAGCCTGTCCCCCACGCGGGTATGCGAGACGACGTGGGGCAGAAGCGGGCTGCAGATGGCGTCCATGAGCTCGTAGGGATGCTTCTTTTCCGGCTCGACCTGGAGGAACTTCCGGACGTAGCGCTTGCCCGCCGCGTCCTCGACGAGCTCGGTACGCTCGAGCCGGTTGTCCTTCAAAAGCTGGACGGTCGTATAGCGGGAGGCGTCGTCGTAAGCGGAGACGAAGGCGTCGATGTCGTCAGTTCGCGCCGTCATCGCTGACCGTCTTCTCGCCGAAGCGGTAGAGCTCGTCGTCGGTACGCAAGAGGTCGTAGCCATGGGTGATGCAGAAGATGATAATCGCGTCCCTGCGGTTCTTGCTGTAGAGGTCGCCGCAATCGGCATGGTTGAGCAGCAGCCGCATCTCGCGCAGCGAGACCCCCATCGCAAGCCCGATTGCGAGCACCTTGTCGCGGCTCGCGCCACGGGCACCGCTGAAGATCTGGTACCCGAAGGTCTCGTTGAGGTGCGCGTTCTTGATGACCGTCGCCTTGCGCAGGCCCTTCGTCTCGAGAAGCTCGTTGAGATACCCGGACAGGTCGCGGTCCGCGCCGTCTTCGTACTCCAGGAACCCCTCCGGGGTATGGGAACGCGCGATCTGCTCGAGGAGCTCGTCGGTGAGTATCTGTCTGTCTTGCACGCCTCGCCTTTCGAAGCGAATGGTCTTTCTTCTTGGACGCATAGTAGCAGAGCCCTGTGACAGACGTTTCGCCTCGCATGCGCGCGGCGCCACAGCAACGCTCCCCGTACTCCCCTCTCGTATCCCGATACTCGCAGTTTTCGCGCACAGAGATATTAGGGATTGGCGTTGCACGATTCATTAGCTGCCAGCATAGAGCGGAGTTCAGCGGAGCTGGACGCCTCGGACCTGGCCTGCTTGAGAAGGGCGATTTCCCCCGCGTATCCCGACAGAGCGTCATGGGGCGTCTCGAGGAAGAACGGCAGGGCCCTAAGCTGCGGGTGGTTGACGACGGCGGCGAGCGTCTCGAGGCCGATGCAGCCCTTGCCGATCTGCTCGTGACGGTCCTTGTGCGAGGCGAGCGGGTTCTTGGAGTCGTTGAGGTGAATCGCACGCAGGCGCTCGATGCCGAGCGCGCGGTCGAACTGCTCGAGCACGTCGTCTAGGTGCGCGAGGTCGTAGCCCGCATCCCACACATGGCAGGTGTCCAGGCACACGCCAACGTGGTCTTGCAACTCGATGCGCTCGATGATGTCTCGAAGCTCCTCGAAGCAGCGCCCGACCTCGGTCCCCTTGCCCGCCATGGTCTCGAGAAGCAGCGTCGTCGTCTGCGAAGGCTCGAGCGCGGAGTTGAGGGCATCTGCGATGAGGTCGATGCCCGCTTCTACCCCCTGCCCCACATGGCTACCCGGGTGCATGTTGTAGAGCTGCCCGGGAACCTGCTCCATGCGCTGCAAGTCGTCGGCAAGTACCTCGCGTGCGAAGACGCGGGTCCGCTCCGTGGCGGACGCCGGGTTGAGCGTGTAGGGCGCGTGCGCCAGAACGCGCGTGATGCCCTGCTCGGCGGCAATCGAGCGAAATTCCGCCAGGTCCGCGGGGTCGATGGCCTTCGCCTTGCCGCCGCGCGGGTTGCGCGTGAAGAACTGGAACGTGTTCGCCCCGATGGAAACGGCATCGCGCGCTGCCGCCGCGAAGCCTCTGGCTATGGAAAGATGGCAGCCGATCGTGAACACGTCCGTCATGCCCGCTGCTCCCCCAGCCCAAAGCCGCCGTCGAGGGCGATAGTCTGCCCGGTGACGTTGCGCGCGGCGGCCCCCAAGAGGAACGCGCACGCCTCGCCGACCTCGTCTTCAGGCTCGGAGAAGCGTCCCGTGGGAACGGAGGCGAGCGCCGCCTCGTAATCTGCCGGGAACTCCTGCTTCAGACGCTCGAGCTGGGCGGTCCGCGCGAGGGCGCGCACCATGTTCACCGTGATGCCCTCTGCGGCCCATTCCTTTGCCGCGACGGTGCTCAGCGCCGCCACGGCAGCCGCCGCGGCGGAAAGGACACCTGTCGACGCATGCCCCTCGGATGCGGGCAGGAAGTTGACGACGCTCCCCTTCGCATCGCGAAGGTGCGGGTACGCCGCCTTCATCCACGCCTGCACGGCAACGGGGCCGTATCGAAGCGCCGTGGAAAGCTCCGAGGACTTCACGCGCGCGAGGGGCGTGCCGTTTTTCGCGACGAGCGCGCAATTGATCAGCGCGTCGACGCGCCCGAACCTTTCCGCGACCTGCGCGAGCGCCTCTGCCGTGGACTTCTCGTCGGGATGCTCGACTTTGAGCGGCAGCACCTCTACGCCAAACTCGCCCTCGAGCTCTTTCGCGGCCGTGAGCTTGCCCTTGCTCGGCCCGGTCAC
Source organism: Coriobacteriales bacterium (assembly GCA_051876145.1). GTDB lineage: Bacteria > Actinomycetota > Coriobacteriia > Coriobacteriales > QAMH01 > CACZQA01. The sequence continues at coordinate 3,252 of JBJEHP010000302.1, forward strand.
GACCAGGTTCGCACCGTGGCGCGCCAGAGCACGGGCAACGCCGTAGCCGATGCTTCTCGCCTTGCCGCCGCCGGTGACGATGACGACCTTGCCCTCGAGCTCCCTCATCGTGCACCTCGCTCGCAGAGCTGGTAGAACGCGACGGCGCTCGCCGCGGCGACGTTGAGCGAGTCGACCCCGTGCGCCATGGGGATCTTCACCGTGTAGTCGCACGAGGCGATCGTGTGCGGGGAAAGCCCGTCGCCTTCGGTGCCCAAGACGATGGCGAGCTTGGGCTCGGCGTTGAGCGCCGCATCGTCGATGGCGACCGAGTCGTCCGAGAGCGCCATGGCAGCCGTCGCAAAGCCGAGGCGCTTGAGCTGGGCGATGCCCATCTCGGGCCAATCGTGCACGTCGGAGCCGATGCGCGTCCACGGCACCTGAAAGACGGTGCCCATGGAGACGCGGACCGCGCGGCGGTACAGCGGGTCGCAGCACGTCGGGGTCACGAGCACCGCGTCGGCGTCGAGCGCTGCAGCCGAACGGAAGATCGCCCCCACGTTGGTGTGGTCGACGATGCCCTCGAGCACCGCGATGCGCGACGCGCCCTCGAGCAGCTCTTCAACGCTCGGCAGCTGCGGACGACGCATGGCGCACAGTACGCCGCGCGTGAGCTTGAAGCCCGTGAGCTGCTCGAGCAGCTCCGATGGGCCCGTATAGACGGGGACGTCCCCGCAGCGCTCGATGAGCGCGCGCTCTGGCTCGATGTGGCTGCGCTCCATGAGCAAAGACAAAGGTGACATCCCGGCATCGAGCGCACGGGATATCACCTTTGGAGACTCGGCTATGAAGATGCCCTTCTCGGGCTCGAGACGGTTGCGCAGCTGCGCTTCCGTCAGGCGCATGTACACGTCGAGCGCAGGGTCGTCGATCGATTCGAGTTCGATTACCTGCACGTCAGACTGTTGCTCCTACTCTTCGACCAGCTCGAACATCTCGGGACCGACACCGCAGACCGGGCAGACCGCGGGCGGCTCCTCGCCCTCGTAGATGTAACCGCAGACCTTGCAACGCCACTTCTTCATGATGGCACCTTTCTCGTAGGCTCTACCAGTCCGCATGCACCTGGCATGCGGACGAAACACCTGCTAGTAGTTGACGCTCCTGAGCTCGAAGTACGCCTTGGGATGAGCGCAGACCGGGCAGATCTCGGGCGGCTCCTTGCCGATGACGATATGGCCGCAGTTGCGGCAGATCCAGATGGCGTCGCCGTCGCGGCTGAAGACCTTGCCGGTCTCGACGTTGTCGATAAGGGCGCGGTAGCGCTCCTCGTGGTGCTTCTCGACGGCGCCGACCAGGCGGAACTTGGCGGCAATCTCGGTGAAGCCCTCCTCTTCGGCGACCTTCGCGAAGCCGTCGTACATGTCGGTCCACTCGTAGTTCTCGCCGTCTGCCGCGTCGTTCAGGTTGTCGAGCGTACCCGGGACGTCTCCGCCGTTGAGGTACTTGAACCAGATCTTTGCGTGCTCCTTCTCGTTGTGAGAGGTCTCGAGGAACAGTGCCGCGATCTGCTCGTAACCGTCCTTCTTCGCCTTGCTGGCGTAGTACTGGTACTTGGTGTGAGCCTGAGACTCGCCGGCAAATGCCGCCTGCAAGTTCTTCTCAGTCTGGCTGCCCTTAAGCTCCATGATTCCTTACCCCTTCTCCTGGATGAAAATTCCTGTGAAGCGGACTCGAAAATCTGTCCGCGACCAGTATAGAACGGGCATGGGACAAATAACCCCGCAAGACGTATTTTCACAAGTTCAGCGGTGTACCCGACCTGCGCAAACTGCGTCTGACGGGTCAAAGGCGCTAGGCGATCGTGTTGATGTCGTACGGAGTCGTCTGGTACACGTAGTAGTTGAGCCAGTTGGAGTACAGAAGGTTCGCGTGCGCGCGCCATTTCTTGATCGGGCGAGCACTCGGGTCGTCGCCGGGGAAATAGTTTTCGGGGACGGCCGGGTTCTTGCCGGCAGCAAGGTCGCGCAGGTACTCTTCCGCAAGCGACAGGGCATCGTATTCGGGATGACCCGCGATAAACACCTGTTTGCCGTTATCGGTCATGAGCGCGTAGGGGCCCGCTTCCTCCGAGGTGGCGATGACCCTGAGCCGGGGCTCCGCCAGGATGTCCTCGAGCCTGTTGCCCGTGTTGCGCGAATGCGGCGCCCAGAACACGTCGTCGTTGCCGCGCAGCAGCATGGACGACTTGCGGTCAACCTTGTGGAGGAACACGCCGTGGAGGCGCTTGGGCAGGCGGTACTTGGGGATGCCGTAATGGTAGTAGAGCGCGGCCTGCATGCCCCAGCAGATGTGGAACGTGCTCGTGACGTGCGTCTTGGACCACTCCATGATCTCGCAGAGCTCGTCCCAGTAATCGACCTGCTCGAAGGGCATGTCCTCGACCGGAGCGCCCGTGATGATGAGGCCGT